>DAONAB010000005.1:13243-27010 GCA_035400805.1 Nitrospira sp.
TGCATGTTCCGGCTTTTATCGTCGATGCGATTGATTCGACCGGTGCCGGGGACGCCTTCAATGGGGCGTTCGCCTGTGGCTTGGCTGAAGGGCTGTCGATTGAGGAGGCCTTGGAGATGGCTGCTGCGGCCGGAGCATTAGCCACGACGGGACATGGCGCGCAGGCGGCGATGCCGACCCGGAGCGATATCGACCGGCTTCGCCGGACCGGCGTCAGGCGAATGCAGCCGCTTGGTTAATTTCCTTTGGCGGATTGGGCCCGCAGTTGGGCGAGCACTTGCCGTGCTTCGGGGATGAAATCGGCGCGTTGCAGTTCTTGAGCAAGATCCAGGGCCTTCGTCGCAATGGCGACGGCTTCTTCATGTCTCCCGTCGGCGCAGTAGCTTTTGGCCAGACTCAATCGAGCATTGACGGCCGCTGGTTCACGAGCGATCACCTGACGCAGTAGCAATTCCCCTTTTTCCTTGTCTCCCCCCATGAAACCCGGGACGCGCACTAACACGGTGCCCTTGGCCGACAGTGCGTCCAAATGGTCGGGCGCCAATTCTAGGGTGCGGTTCAGCTCCTTCATCATACGGCGGAATCCAAAGAGCGACGAGAGGCTCTCTCCGTCAACCCGGAGTTGCTCGCCGAGATTGCAGAAAAGGGCGAAGTGCGCATTGGGCGATGATTCATCCGCCGCAATGGCCTGCTCGCCCAAGGCTTGTCCTGAAGCAAAATGTTGAATGCGATCCGCACGCGACTGTGCCTGCCGGCCCAGCGAACATTCATGCATCGATTCCGCAGTGAGGCGCTGCACGGCATCACTTGCGTACGCCTGCTCGGTGAGGGGTGCCAGACCGAGCACGAGGCACAATGCGAGAACGGGATGGCTCATGGAAGCACCGATCATGTGTGGTGGATGAAAACGAAGGCGAATGGTACAGCAACGATCCTGCCGAATGCCAGAGTATAGCATGCAACCGGCGGCGTTGTGCGGACACCCTATCTCAGAAAGATCGTGCCCACGGTGCAAGCGTACGAAATGCGTTCAACAGGGACTCATAGGGATAGGCAGCATTCCGCCCGCTTGGATTCGGCAGCAGCACGATGCTGGAATCGTACAGCGTCACCAATTGCAGTCCCGGCTTGCGCCTCGTTTGTCTTGGTTCCGAGGGAAAGAGGATGGGATACAGTGTCATGCCAAGCAGCGCAGTCACGCGCGGGCGGTTGTGGCGAATTTTTTCCATCAGCGCCAATCGGCCGATGGCGTAGTCTTCGGCGGTGAGGCTCTCCACGCCTGCGGTGGGGCGAGCGACAAGGTTGGTGAGCCCCAGGCCCCATTTAAGCAATCGTTCGTCGTCATGGTGGGTCAGGGGTTCCGGCACCAGGCCCGCAGCATAGAGCAGTTTCCAGAAACGATTTGAGTGGCCTGCATAGTGATGGCCGACTGCAGCCGAGCGTAGTCCGGGGTTGATGCCCACGAATAGGATGTTCAGATTCGGTGCGAGACGGTCAGGCAGGGAGAGTGGCACTGGCATGCTGTGTATGAGTTCGAGAGGGCTCTCTCTTGGTTGAATGGGCTAAAGGCCCCATCCTGCGAATTTCGGAGCCGTTGAATGAGGCGGTTTAGTATCAGTCAGGCTATTCTGCCACAGAATGGGCCCATGCTTCATGGGGCGTTTGGACCTGCTTTCATTTCGATGTGCGGAAAAACAATAAGTTATGATCGAGCCGTCATACGGCAAGGACCTTGCTATAACGAATAGCCGTTGGCGGTCGGTAACTTCACACCTAACTGGAGGTAGTCAGTATGAAGAAGATGATGTTGACGGTCATGGCGGCAGCGTTGTTGGTGGCATTCAGCGCTCCTTCGTTCGCTGGCGAAGAGAAGAAGAAAGATGAGAAGAAGGGCGGCCACTTCTCCCAGACCCTCTTCGGTGACGACAAGAAGAAGGAAGAGAAGAAGGGCGGACACCTGTCCCAGACCGTGTTCGGCGAAGAGAAGAAGAAAGACGAGAAGAAGGGCGGCCACTAAGAGTCACCCGTTTTCTGGCGAGGCTAGCTGGCTGAAGAGGTCTCCCATCCTGGTGGTGGGAGGCCTCTTCGGCTTTTTATCGGGTTCCCACCTGCCGAATATAGACCGCTTGTAATCCGACAATCGTTTTTGCGTCCCGTATCGTACCGTCTTCTATTTTGGCGATGGCCTCTCGCAGCGGCATCTCCACCACTTCCAGGACTTCGTCCTGATCAAGATTCTGAGTGCCTACTGTCAGTTCTGTCGCAAGATAGACGTGGATGACTTCATCGGCAAATCCGGGGGCCGTGAAAATGCTGGACAGAAGTTCGAATCGACCCGCCTTGTATCCGATCTCCTCCTCAAGTTCGCGAGCGGCACAGTCTAACGGATCTTCCTTCGGATGTAGCTTCCCGGCTGGGATTTCGTAGATGAAGCCATTGGCCGCATGGCGGAATTGACGGATCATCACGACCGTTCCATCCGGCTTTAACGGCACGACGGCTGAGGCGCCCGGATGGCGGATGACTTCCAGGTCTATGGTGTGCCCGTTCGGTAGGCGAACCGTGTCGATATTAAGCGTGACGACGGTGCCTTTGTAGATCGGTCTGACCATGGATCGCTGCGGTTATGGCGTGCCGGGATGTTTTTTGTAGAACGGTGGTTTGACGACAACGGCAGGGCAGGCCTTCCCCCTGATATCGATCAGGATGGACGATCCAGGCTGAGACGCGGCAGGCGTGACGTAACCCATGCCGATGCCTTTTTGTAGCAGGGGCGACAGATTTCCGCTGGTGACTTCACCGATGACGGCCTGCTGGTCCTGCGCGCTGAGGATTTTGAATCCATGTCGTGGTACGGCCTTTTCGACGAGCTCGAAGGCGATGAGCCGCCGCGATGGCCCGTTGGTGTGCTGCGCAAGCAGCGTCGTGCGGCCGATAAACTCTCCCTTATCGAACTTTACGACCCAGTCCGCTCCGGCCTCGACGGGCGTCGTGCCCTCATCCATGTCATTGCCGTACAGTAAGTAGGCCATTTCAAGTCGCAGTAAATCGCGGGCGCCCAGGCCAGCCGGTTTCAGCCCCAGCGGCTGTCCCGTCTCGAGGAGACGACCCCAGATCGTCATGGCTCCCTCGGCCGGAAGATACAATTCATACCCCACCTCGCCGGTATAACCGGTTCGTGTCACGAGGGTTTGATGGCCACAGACCACAGCGTCCAGGCAGTGCCGGATTTTCAGGAGGTGAAGATCGGTTAGGCCGACGGCGGTGAGTATGTCGCGTGAGGCGGGGCCTTGGATCGCTATTTGCGCAAGCGTCGTCGACTGATCCTGGACTGTACAACCCTGGGCTTGTGCAACTTTTTCGTGAAACCAGGCGACGATCTTTTCTCGATTGGAGGCGTTCACGCAGACGAGAAATTCATAGGGCTTCACATGATAGATGAAGATGTCGTCTTTTATGCCGCCGTTCGGTGCGCAGACCATCGAGTAGTGCGATTGGCGAACCGACAGTTTGGAGACATCATTGGTGGTCATGCGCTGCAGAAAGGCCAATGAGCCAGGTCCTGCTACGCGAATACGCCCCATGTGACTGACATCGAACAATCCTGCATGACGGCGGACCGTCTGGTACTCATCGACAACGCCGGAATATTGAATGGGCATTTCCCATCCGGCAAAATCGACCAACTTGCCTTGTGCGTGACGATGGGCGTCTATCAGTGGCGTCTGTTTCATTGGATCTGCGTGAAACTCCTGGTGAAGAAGTGTGGAGGTCGGACCATCACCCGGCCTTATCGGACTTCGAGCAATTCTACGTCGAACACCAGCGTGGCGTTGGGAGGAATCACTCCGCCGGCGCCGCGCGCTCCATATCCGAGTTCCGGTGGAATCGTCAGCTTCCGTTTTCCGCCGACCTTCATTCCGGCCACGCCTTCATCCCATCCGCGAATGACCTGCCCTGCCCCGATGGGAAAGGAGAACGGATCGCGGCGGTCGACGGAGCTGTCGAACTTCTTGCCGTTCGTCAGCCAGCCGGTATAGTGCACCGTCGCCAGATTGCCCGCGGCGGCTTCGCGCCCGGTGCCTACCACCACATCGACGTACTTGAGCCCGGATGCGGTGGTAACTTCTGCCGTCGCCCCGGGTTGTTCACTGTTCGCCATCATTGGCCTCCCTATGGTCATGAATACGAGTCCCACGATACCCCAAGTTGTCCACCAGAATCGAGATGTCATAGATCCCTCTCAGCTCCCTGCGTGATCGACATCATGAAAGAAGAATCACCGGTTGAGGCCGGTCTGGCGCCGTCGTTCTGGTTCCGAGAAAATGGCAATGCTGGCCGTATAGCCGTGGAGAAAATTCCGCCCGCCCACCGGCCCCACTTCTCCCTGCGCAAAAAATCCGGCCAGCGGAATGGCGCCCAATTGCTCCCCTAAGACGGAGGCGTCGTGATGCGGGATGCCGAAGAGCCCTTTGCCGCGCCCGCAGCAACTGAACAGCAGCGCGCCGAGCGGTGTTGAGGGGACCCCGCGAGGAGGCGCGGCGAGCAAGGCATGAAGATCTTCATCCGCCGAATGAGCGTCCCGGACTTGAAACTGGACGGTCTGCCCTTCCTGGATGACATCTCCGATGACGATGGCGCCGGTCTGCTGGTCGGCTCCGAGGAGATTGCGGATCAAGAAATCGCCTCGCGTGAATTGCGCGCGTTGTTCGTCCATTGCGATGCCGATATGCAAGGCTCGCTGGGCCTGGGCCCGTTCATCGCTGCTGAGTTGTTCAAACACCGTCTGCAGGCAATGCAACGCCGGCATGCCTCCGAGTTCTTGAATGACGTTGTGTTCGGCCTTCGTGACGATGAAGCGGTCACCGATAGGACGGCAGCCTTGCGAAATGACGGACCGGACGGCGATGTTGCCGGACAGAGTCACGCCCACCAATCCGTCGGTGTACACCTGATCGTCGAGGAAGAGGCGATTTTCGCCGAGGTCCTGCCCGCCGCCGGCGAGTCCTCCGAGGGTGCGGGTACCCGGGTACTGTTCCTCAATGACGGCCAAAACTTCTTGCATGGGTGTGGAAAAGGGATCAGCGAATAGCATCATGACCGGGGCGTTGTCGCCCGCCTCATCCATGTCCGGCCAGTTGCGCAGCGAGAACTGATCGTGGACGCTGGAGAAGGAGAGTCGCAACGGTTGGACGAGGACGCCGGGTAGATGAGCCGCCCACAGGGTGGCCGCCGGACCGGATTCAATTTCACGGCCGGTCGCGATAATGCCTTCGCCTGTGCAGCCGACCAGCGTCATGGGACCCAAGGCCGTGCGCAGGGCTTCCGAAAGGGCCTCGGCCTGGTCAGCATGCTGAGCCGAAATAAAGAGGAAGGCTACATCAATACGCGAAGGCCCCATCTGCTCGCGGATGGCTTTAATCAAGTCATCAGCTGCAGCCTGGGCGTCACCCTGGCGGGTCAGGGCGGAGGCAAATCGCAGCGTTGACGGGGCAGTCGTAATCACAGGATGTCCTGCTGAATAGGGATAGGCGGCGTGCAGCCTGGCGGGTCAGACGCCAGGATTCATGCGTTCAGGTCGATCCGTGGCGAGCTTTTTGTAATAGCGCCACATGTATGAATGATAATCATCAAGCTGTGCGAGTAGGTAATGCAATTCGGTCGGGTCTCGCGTTTCCAGGGCTTGCGCCATTCGCGTCTTTAAGAAGTCCGCAAACTTGTCGCTCTTTTCGAGCGCGGTGAGAAGCGTGAGTCCGCCTCCCATGGAATAATCAGCCATAGCCCTCCGCATCAGATACAGACGAGCCAGGAGAATAGCCGTGAGCCCCTGTAAAAGCAAGGTGCCGAGAGGCGTCGAGCGCCTGGTCACCGCCCGGTGGGTACGTCTGCCGAGAGCAGGGTGCGTAGTCGCGGAATCGAAATCGCCTCTGCCCGAAACCCGTCGCGTCCGATGACGGTGGTGGCGCCGGTCAGAGCGTTGAGGATCGCTTCTTCCGTGGCCTCGACCGTGGCGGTAATCACGGCATTCAGGTGCGTGTCGGCGAGATGCGTGAGTGAAAAGGTCGGCTCGGTCGGGTAATGCGGAATGACATTGCCGGTGGAGAAGGCCAGCATGAAATCGCCGCTTCCATGGCGCGCAGTCGAGCCGGTTCGGGCCAGGCCCAAGGCGGCTCGCTTTCCGAGCCTGGTCAGTTGCCGGCTATCGAGCGGAGCATCTGTGGCAATGATGACGATGATCGATCCTTCGGCGTTCCCGCTGGATCCTTCACGGGTGGCATACACGCGTTCCGGATTCGGGTCCGGTAGCCCGCTGGCTTGAGTGGGCGCGGCGTCATATCGTTGTCCGACCGGGACTCCGCCCATCACGAGTTCGGGGCGGCGACCGTGGTTGGCGTTGACCAGCACCCCGACCGTAAACCCGCCGGCTGCAGCAGGAAGCTGCCGGGAGGCGGTGCCGATGCCGCCTTTGAATCCGTATGAAATCATGCCGGTACCGGCTCCGACGGTTCCTTCGGCGACCGGTCCGGAGGTCGCTTCGTCCAAGGCCTGCATGACATCCGCTTCCGAGACATGGCGGCCTTGGATGTCGTTCAACCGACCGTCGTCACATTCCGCGACGACCGGGGTGAGGGTGTCGTCGGTGATGCCGATCCCCGGATAGCGACGGAGCATCCAGCTGATGACGCCATTGGCCACCCGTGGCACATTGAGCGTGTTGGTCAATGCGATGGGATATTCGAGAAACCCCGATTCAGCCACCCACGCCAGGCCGGTCATTTCTCCGGTGCCGTTCAGCACGAAGGCCCCTGCGGGGACTTTGTTATGCCACACGTCCTCCCGTGGCACCACGACCGTGACGCCGGTTCTGACCGGCCCCTGGCCTGGTTGAAGAGCGCCGTCCCCACGCATCACGGTCACCTGTCCGACCTTCACCCCCGGCACATCGGTAATCGCATTCAGCGGGCCGGGCTCCAGTTGCCCCAGTCTCAGGCCGAGCGCGCGCGCGCGTACATGCGGTTGCTCAGTTACCTCGTTCGATGTCTCCGCACTCCAGGCAAGAGGGACGCATGTGGTCATCACGAGAAGGACGCCGGCGATGCTAGACCTCATAACTGCTCTCCTTGTGGGGCACGACGATGGATGTCCGGGGACATTCGGTCTGAATGGCCGCGGCCAGCGACAATGCCTGTTTCTCTTCTCCATGGACCACGAAAATCTGCTGCGGCGCAGGACTGATCGCTCGGACATAGGCGAGCAGATCATTCCGGTCCGCATGGGCCGACAATCCGTTAAACACGACCACCTGGGCACGGCGCGCTGTGGGGACGCCGAAGAGCGGGACGACATCCCAGCCTTCAACCAGCCTGCGTCCCAAGGTATGTTCAGCCTGAAATCCCACGATGGCGATGATATTGGCTTCATCCTGAATCGCATGTTTGAGGTGATGCACCACGCGTCCCCCTTCGCACATGCCGGAGGACGCAATGATCACGCAGGGCCCTTTCATGCTATTCAAGCGCTTGCTCTCATCCGGCGAGGAGACGTAGCGGATATACCGCGCGGCGAAGGGATCTCCTTCCGAGGTGAAGGTGCGATAGGTTTCTTCGTCGTAACACTCAGGGTGTTTGCGGAACACGTCCGTGACCTTCGACGCCAGTGGCGAGTCGATGTAAATGGGCAGCGGATCGATCCGGCCCTCGGCCACCAGGCGTTTGATGCGCATGACGAGGTCTTGCGTCCGTCCGAGTGCAAACGCAGGCACGATGATTTTGCTGTGATGCGCTTTCGCGTGGGCGACGATCTGTTGCGCTTTCCTCGTCAGTGCCTCGCCGGCCTCCTCATGCAGACGATCGCCGTAGGTCGATTCGATGATCAACACATCGCAACTTGGCGGCGGCGTGGGATCGCGGAGGATGGGCATATCCGACCGTCCCAGATCACCGGAGAACAGCACCGTGGTGCTGTTGCCGCGCGCGGAGTATTTGAGCCGAATGGCGGCGGATCCCAGAATGTGCCCGACATCATGGAACGACGCGGTGACGCGAGGTGTCACTTTGATCGTGTCTCCGTAGCGCGCGCCGACGAAGCGGCGGATGATGGCTCGGGCGTCACGTGTCTCATAGAATGGCTTCAGGCATTTCCGCCCGCGACGGTTTTCTTTCCGGTTCAGGTAGGCGCAGTCGTTTTCTTGCAGGCGGGCCGAGTCCTCCAGCATTACGGCGGTCAGATCCGCTGTGGCACGTGTCATGTGCACGTTCCCGCGAAACTGGTGTTGGCCCAGGACAGGAAGCGCGCCCGAGTGGTCGATATGTGCGTGTGACAAGAGCACGGCTTGAAGCGAGCGCGGATCAAATCCGAGAAACCGGTTTTGCCGGTCAGCCTCCTGCCGTTGCCCCTGGAACAGCCCGCAGTCCAACAGGATTCGGTTGCCTGGCATTTCGAGAAGATGACGGCTTCCGGTGACGGATCGTGCGGCGCCATAGAACGAGATCTTCATCGTGAAGCAGGTCCTCCATGGTTCCGACTGATCAGGTCCCATGCCTGTTCGGCCGTTTCTGCAAAATGGAACAGTGCGAGATCGTGGGGACCGATGAGTCCTTCCTCAGCCAGCATCGACCAATTGATGAGCCGCTCCCAATAGGCTTGCCCGATCAGCACCACCGTAATGTTGCGAGTTTTCCCGGTCTGGAGAAGGGTGAGGGTTTCAAAGAGCTCGTCGAGCGTGCCGAATCCGCCTGGAAAGACGACCAGCGCTCGTGCACGAAGGAGAAAATGCATTTTGCGTAACGCGAAATAGCGAAACTGAAAACACAGCTCCGGAGTGATGTAGGGATTCGGGTGTTGCTCGTGCGGAAGGGTGATGTTGAGTCCCATGGACTTGGCGTCGGCATCCGCTGCCCCGCGATTGGCGGCCTCCATGATGCCCGGGCCTCCGCCGGTGACGATGACGTAATCGCACTGCCCGTTGATTTGGCAGGTTGCAGACACGAGGCGGCCGAATTCGCGGGCGATGTCGTAGTAGTGCGCCATAGCCAGCCGGCGTTCGGCCAGCGCCACCTGCTGCTGTCGTAGTGGGTCCTGCGGGGCGGTATCCAATTCGGCCCTCGCGGTTTCCAGGGCCTGGCGGGCAAGGGAAGGCTCGAGCAGTCGGGAACTGCCGAAGACCACGATGGTCGAGCGGATGCCTTGCTCTGTTTGGATCAATTCCGGTTTGAGGAGTTCAAGCCCCAGACGCAGGGGGCGCAGTTCATCGCGCTGGAGAAAGTCGATATCGCGATCGGCCGGGATATACGAAGAAGGCGTGGCGTGTGGCGGTCGGCTGGCTGACTCGTCGGAGGAACCTGCGCCCATGGGCGTCATTATAGCGAGATGCGTGCAAGGCAGCAATTCGCGAACGACGGAAGAATCGGGAAGGGGTTAAAACGGATAGGGCGTAAACAGTGGATCGGGGCGATGGCGCACGAAGGCCTGGTGCGTCACGACCCAGTTGCTGTCGCAGAGGAGTTCCAAGGCATCCGTGCCCATGCCGGAGCGAGAGAACACGAGGTCCGGATCGACCGGCGACCAGGGCTTGACCAGCCATCCGAAATTCACGCGCGAGTATTTGGCATTGAGAAATCGATAGGTGACGACGGTTCCCCGCTCCGCTTCGGTAATGGAATCGGGTGCGCCCAATTTGGTCACGACATCGGTCAGCGTTGTCTGTCCCTCGGTAATGAAGGACACCGTATCGGGGGACAGGGGAGTATTAATTGTCAGCCGCGCGACGTTGCAGCCTGGCAAGGGCATCGCCAGCATCGCGGCGAAAAGGAATGTGAGGGGAAGATGTCTGCGTGACACGGCGTCAATCTCCGAATGGCCAGAACCTGAACTCCAGATTTTCCGTGCGTTTCGACGCGATCACCTCTTCCACGATGCCGTCATGATTGATGATGACGAACAGGTCGTCGCTTTTGACCGACACGCGGGAAAAGTTGATCAAGATCAGGAGGAGGCTTCCGACCTTGGCGTCGTATCGGTAGTATTGAAAGAGATCGCGACCGTTTAATTGCAGAAGGCGGTCCGGCGCGCCAAGTTGAGCCAGCACGTCCGCCCGGGTGGTAACGCCCTTTTTTATCGAGTTGACGGTGTCCGTTTTGATTTCCTCTCCCAGCGTGCCTCGGCTGAAGGCACACCCGCTCAGCGTCAGCAGCATCACGCCCAGCAGCAGGCCCGCTCGTCGCATATGCGCTCCTCCTTGTGGAATAAGCCTCCGGGCCGGCTATGTCTGACGGCCGGAGGGAGAAGGTTTCGTAAGGACAAAATCGGATTCGAAAATCCGGTAGCTCGAGGGGGTGAGTCCCACTCGTTCGTACACCC
Organism: Nitrospira sp.; assembly: GCA_035400805.1. GTDB lineage: Bacteria > Nitrospirota > Nitrospiria > Nitrospirales > Nitrospiraceae > Nitrospira_A. The sequence goes on from DAONAB010000005.1 coordinate 23,603, forward strand.
CTTGGGCGATGGTGTTGTCGCCTTCCACATACAACCGGACGCCGCAGACATCTGCACGCGATTGCGCCAGGGTCATCACGGCTCCATGCATGGCCCGGTACACACCTTGGTGGCGCCACGCCGGATCGACGTAGACGCTTTGGATCCACCAGAATTGGGCATTGCGCCAATCGCTCCATTCGTAGGTGATAAGAAGCTGCCCTACTGTCACTGTATCGGCCGAAGCGTCCCGACGCAAGTCGGCGACATAATATTGTCCCCGTTCCGGCTGATCGATCACGGCTTGAGTCCCGGATCGTAGGCGCGCGATGTCCAGGTGTCGGTGTTCGGTCTCCAGGGCCATGGCCGCGCTGAATTTGGTGAGAACGTCCAGATCCTGCAAGGCGGCCTGGCGAACGTGCAATTGATTGGCTGGGATCATGACGATTTCACCGCCGGGGCCGTGAGCCAGCCTTGGAGGGGGCGATACAAACCGGCTGAAAATTCCAGCTTGAGCGCTTCCTCCGGCAAAAGATTGAGTGGCTGGAGTTGTGTTTTGGGAATCATGGCGAGATATCCCGTAAACGGGTGAATGGCAGTCGGCACGAACACCATCACCAATTCGACTGTCGGCGCGACCTGCAATGCCGTCGGGGGAGCGCCCATCACGAAGCCGAGCGCCCAGAGCCCATCGCGCGGGAAGGGAAACGCGACTACCGTACTTTTCCCGAAGCGCGAGCGGTAGTTCAGAAGATCCGTCATGCTTTTCAGCGTCAGATAGATACTGCGGATCAAAGGGATGCCTTCGAGGGTCGTTTCGGCCCAGCGGACGAATCGTTGCCCGATGACCTGTGTCGCAATGGCTCCAACCAGAAGGACCATCCCGATGAGCAGCAGGATCCCCAATCCCGGCGCATAGGGCTGAATCTGGTGACCGATGAGATTAAGTAGGAATGAATCCAGCGTTTCGAACAGGGCCGCCAGAATCAAAAACGTCGTCCAGGCCGGAACGAGCACGAGCAGCCCCGTGAAAAAGATGCGTCCAAGCCGATGAGATGACGTCACGCTGAGTCCTGATGTTGGTGCGCGAGAGGGGGAACGATGATCTACGATACCAGATGGAGAAGAGTTTTGGTATCTTCTTGATCTGCCGATTTATTTAGACTATGTTTCCGAGTAACCTTTGAGTCACCCTGTCGGGTGAGATTGTGAGATCCATCGTGAGTGACGCCGTTCAAAAGAAAGTCAATCTCGATAAAGACCTGTTGGCCATTCTGTGCTGCCCTGAAACCAAGCAGGCGGTGGTGCTGGCTGACGATCTGTTGATTCAAAAGGTGAACGGCGCTATCGAGCGCGGCCTGTTGAAGAACAAGGCGCAAAAGCCGGTGACGGAAAAGCTCGATGGCGGCTTAGTGCGAGCGGACAATAAGATTCTGTACCCAGTGCGAGAAGATATCCCGGTCATGTTGATCGATGAGGGGATTCCGCTCGACCAGATAGCCTAGTGTTCCTGCCTCGACCTGTTTCAGTGTCCCTTCACAGCGTGAGTGGTCGGATGATGGCCCTGCCGGGAGCAATCATGCTTTGCCTGCACCATGCGTGGTTTCCCCTGCGATTGAAAGACGAGAGTGGCGGGTGGAGCCTAGGGAGCCAAGAGGCCGCTCTCACCGGAGGCGCTTTCGGTTTTCGAGCCGGTGGAGGTTCCGCATTGAGCGCAAAGATACTCGTACAGATTCCCGGTGGGTAACACGAGTAGGAGGCGCTGGCGAGTGGGTGTCGCTTGACGACACTGACCGCAGTAGAGCAAGGACGCATTAAACGAATCGTACTGATCTGTCTGGCGATGGCTCTCAGGCGGCGAAGAGGCGGCGCGTGGCTTCGCTGCACGCGGGGGCCAACCTGGCGGTGAGGGTCTGTTCGAGCGTGGCTGCATGGACGGTATTTTACTGAGAGGTGGGCAGAGGGCGCAACGGCTTAGATGTGATGTCCGACGAAATGAGTCTCAGCGAATATGCTGATCTTCTGCCGCATCGGACTCATCGCTGTTTCTCCCGCGAAAAACCCACCAGAGTGAGCGCAGAACCTGCACCACCACGTAGAGCGCCAAGCCGGACAGTAATCCGTACAGCCAGGCTTTACTCCAGGGCCACATGTCCGGTGCATGCAAAACGACGGCGAGGGCAATATGGCCTCCCAAGCCGAGACAAATGGCGAAGATGATCCACTCACGGGCCATAGTCGCCCTCGGAGGAGGCCATAACGAAGGATAAGCCTGGAGACAATCGACAGGCGGTTACACGGAGGTTTTCGCGGACTCGATCTCAGTTGCCGTGATGAGGCTGGACAAATAGTCCGCGACGAAGGTCAGCGCCTCTTCGCGTCCGTCTGCCCGTCGGCCCTTTTCCCGCCGCTGTACAGAGAGCTCATGATCCAGGTCTGATTTCACTTCCGTCAGGACACGTTGCAACGTCGTCGGGGTGATGTTGGCATCCATGTCCTCGAGTTCCTGGCAGCGATCCAGGACCCAATTAAGTCCTTCAATCCGCCCGGCATAGTGTTCCTGCTCAGCGGTATCGATGCGAGACATCGTCGTCGCAAACGTCTGGGCTTCATACACCAGGTTATAGAAACTCGTAACAGCGCGTTGTAACGTGGGATTCATAGTGCTCCTTGACTCATTAAGAGGTTCTCCTGATTATACCTGAGATTAGGGGGGCAACAAGGAATTTTTTTTGATGAACAGCGACTACGTGAACAGGAGGGAGTGAAACTCGTTCATGAACCCGTAGTACAGCGGGGCAAAATCTTTGAGGCTGTCCGGGCTGTTCTCTTTCAGGCGCTTGAAGAAAAAGACTTGTGCGCGAGGATCGAGTTGCTCGAGGAGGCGGCTGAGTTGGGCCATCGAGTAACTGCCGGCCGGCACGCTGAGTACGTAGTGCACCAGCCGTTCCACAAACTGCTGCTCCACGTATTCGCTGACAAGCAGCCCGTCGGGAATCTTGCCCGATGCGAGATACTCGTCAAATGAAATGGCTTGCGCTGCAAAGGGTGCCGACTGCTGCGGGCGGGAGGTCACGCTACGGGTACCTCATTGATAGGAATCACGAAAAGCGACATTACATTCACTGTACTCAAGCCTCTCAAGTCCGTCAAGTGGACAGAAGAAGCAGACACGTCTGAGTCGAAAGACCAAGACCGCGGTAGCAGATGGGCAATCTGTGCAGCGAACGGCTTCGAATGCATCATGAATGCGAATGAGAAGATGATCGACTGCGGCATGAAGGATATTTGCGATGTCTGGCTTGACAGTCTTTACATCTGGCCGGTAGAATCCCGCTTCTTCTGACGGACGCGGGAATAGCTCAGTGGTAGAGCATCGCCTTGCCAAGGCGAGGGTCGCGGGTTCAAATCCCGTTTCCCGCTCCAATT
>DAONAB010000006.1:0-26900 GCA_035400805.1 Nitrospira sp.
GAGGTGATAGCCCAGCGCCAGCGCCACGGCGCCCCCCTCATTGGCGCTGATGATGTGCCGGCCGGCTTGAGGCACCTGCTCCAGGCACGCACAAAACTCCTTGAGCAGCGAATCGGGCACGCCGGTGAAAAAATCAACATTGTTCGACTGGAGACATTCGACAAATTTCCGAGGGTCAATCATGCACAACTTCTCCAAACCGACAGGTTATGAATGGACGATATAGCGGGAGCGTCGACTGATGGGATCCCCAATCGGCCCAGACACACGTCGGCGGATGGACTAAGCCATCAAAAATTCCCGGCCTGCACCACATCGTCAAGACTATTGATATCCAGCCAGTGGCCAACGGTATACAACACCCGGATGGGATGTCCTCGCCGCAACAGTTCCTGCAGCAAGTGAGGGATGCCGGCCTTGCGATTGTGCTGGTCTGCCAGCATCTCCATGAGAAGATTGTTGATCTCGCAAGCTGCGGACGGAGAGAGCTTCAGAAATCCCATCCAGACTCCGTGAATGGCGTCAGTCGGAAGCCGATTTCCCAATTGCTTGAGATGGACTTTCGCATTGAAGGCCTTCCGCGAATTCGGAATCGTGCACTCGACAAACCCTCCCAGGCGCGCATAGCTCATCTGATCCCGCCAGTTGCTATCAACGAAAATCACGCAATCATCCGGCTCTTGGCACAGTGCTTGGGGGATGTACTTATTGAACAGCACATCGCCATACGAAATAATCGTGGGCTGAAAGAGCCCTTTCCTCGATTGCAGCGCCAGGGACAACGAGGCCAACTCGCCGGTGTCCGAATACTCCGGATTGTCGACATAGGTCAAGTTGGGAAGGTTCACGGCTTCCTTTTTGTACCCGCGGACGACCAGAATATCCTTCATTCCGACGGCATTGTACGCATCGACGATGTGTGACAGGATCGGCGTCCCCTGAATCTTCACCATGGTTTTTGGCTGATCCTCGGTAAGCTCTCCCAATTCCTCACCGCGAGAAGCCGCCAATACCACCGCTGATGTGCCCTCGGCGCCTCGGGGAAGATAGCGTTCCTCAGCCTCCAGCAACTCCGCGGCATTCTGCAAACGGAAGATTTCGGAAACAGGAACGACCTTGTCCTCGATAGAAAGCAGATTTTCACTCTGCTTCAAGGCCCTCGCAGTTTTTTGCATGACCGACACCGCCGCGCGAAGCATGTGGTTCGCCCAGATCACCATGGAAAATCCGTGCTGTCGAAAGACATCCGTCGGCGTGGAATAGTACTTGGTCGGAACAATGACCACCGGACATCGATTTCCCCATTCCCGCTTGAAGGCCAGGATCTCATCAGGAACCGAGAGCGCACTATGAATGAGGATCCCGTCAGCCCCGGCCTGGTGATACGCTTCAGCCCGACGTAAGGCCTCCGTCAAACCCCAGCCACAGATAAAGGCTTCCACCCTGGCGATAATGCAGAAATCCGGATCGGTTTGCGCGTCCTTGCCGGCTTTGATTTTGCCACAGAACTCATGCATATCGGCCATCGGCTGCGCATCGCCCTTCAAAAAACTGTTGGTCTTGGGAAACAGTTTGTCCTCGATGCACACCGCCGCAATGTTGCGCTGTTCCAGCTTACGAATGAGCCGCTGCATATTGTTGAAATTCCCGTAGCCCGTATCACCATCGAGGAGAATGGGAATTTTCGTGGCGTCGGACATGAACTCCAGATCCTCGAGAACCTGCGTCCAACTCGCTTCATTATTGTCACGCACGCCGAACTGGGCGGAGATGGACAAACCGCTGGCCCAGATACCCGGAAACCCCGCCTCCTCTACGATTTTTGCACTGAGTCCATTGTGCGCTTCACAAATAAACTCCAGTTGGTCGGAGAGGAGCAAGTTTCGAAATTGACGGGCTTTGGTCAGCGGTTGTCGCACATTCATTGGCGTAGGCACCTTTCCTCAAGACATTCTATGCCGTTCGTCGAGGGAGACCATGTTCCTACCATACGGGGCCGGCATGTCCCAACAATATTATCGGCACGTTTCCTTCACGAATGGCAGATACTAGCCGAGCCTGAAGTCCCGGCGCTACCGATTCTTCATACACAGGTGTGCCGAGAACGGAAAGGCGTAGGGCGAACTCCTCGGTGCCCCTTCATCGATGGATTGCAATCAGTCAACGACATCAAGCCCCCACCTGCTGTGAAGAGCGTCTCACCACCCTCAACCACCCTCGGCAATATGGAGCAAATTTCTAACCAGTCCAGGCTCTCTTCGCACGTCATGATAGGCTCGCGTGTCCCCTCCCCCACTCACCTCGCGAGAGTCGGCGGGGCTCCTGATCCGTGTCGTATTCCCCACAGTGGACTCTAATTGAGACAGCGCTCGTTCCAGGGATGAGACGGCACACAGCCAATTCAATGACTTACACGCTCAAGAAGTGGCGCGAGACTTGCTCAATCACGGATCGTCGGGACAAGACCAGAACAGACTGTAGATCGGAAAAGACAGGCACCATGCGATACGGAACGTTACGTCACATGATTTTGCTGCTCGCGGCGCTCTCCGCCGTCGGGTGCCAATCCAATCCGGCCCTCACCTCGGTGCGGTACGACAATGTCCGATTCATGGATGTATGGAGCACCTACACCCATTGCCTCTCAGCTGATGACAGCCGGGTAGCCTTGCTGGACTCCACGAAGTTACAGGATGTTAGTCGGGCTCAAACCACTCGGTCGTCGCTCGAAACGATTTTGCCTACCAGCTTGAAGAATATGGTCACGCAACCTTCTTCGCGCCTGGCGGTGGATGTTCACGCCATGGCGGCATCCTGCAGTCTGCATGCGGGGAATCTGGCCATGTCGGCCGGGGAGCTAGACGCGGCGAGAGATCAGTTTCGGGAGGTGTTACACAGCCACGCGGAATCTGACTACGCCTACTACACGGCACAAGCACGGGAGCGGCTTACCCAGCTGGAACTGACGCTTCAAGCTGCCCTTCGATAACCTTCCCTAGACCCTCTCTCGCACACCACACTGGTTCATCGATCGCGTGCCCCGGAAATGACATCTCGGAATAAGTGCACGTAGGTCGTCGCCGACCGACTCCAGGAAAGGTCCTGCGCCATTCCGGTTCTCACAATACGCTGCCAATCCGCTTTATTTCGATACACAGACAATGCGAGTAACAGGCAGGTCAAAAGCGACCCGGAACTGGAATCCGTAAAACTAAAACCGGTGGCCCGGGATTCCTTCAAGGCTTTCGGCGTATAGCCGACGACCGTATCGGCCAGCCCGCCGGTCTTTCTCACAATAGGAACCGTTCCATAACGCAGACTATAGAGTTGGCTGAGACCGCAAGGCTCATAACGAGAGGGCATAATAAACATATCTGCCCCGGCTTCAATCCGGTGGGCCAAACCTTCATCAAACACATTCCGGACGGCAATTTTCCCCGGATAGCGCGCGGCCCACTCACCCACCTGTTGCTCATAGTGCGGATCCCCGGTGCCAAGAATCACAACCTGCACATCGAGCTCCATGAGCTCAGGAAGCACGTCAATGACGAGATCGATCCCTTTTTGACTGGTGAGACGGGCAATCACTCCGAGCAACGGGCACTTCAACGGACGCAGGCCCAATTCCCGTTGCAGCGCCTTTTTGCAACGAGCCTTCCCCGCGAGGTCCGATATATGATACGGAGCTATCAAGTATGGGTCGGTAGCCGGGTTCCAGCTCTCCGTATCGATCCCGTTGACAATGCCAGACAGCACACCTTTCCGCTCAGTGATAACGCCCTCCAAGCCGCAGCCATATTCCGCGCTTTGGATTTCCTGGCTGTAGGTGGGGCTGACCGTCGTCAGAAGATCAGCGAAGATAAGCCCGCCTTTCAGCACATTGACCTGTCCATAAAACTCGAGTGCGGCAGGCGTGAACAGGTGCAGTGGCAACCCCGTCAAAGAAAACTGCGTCGCGGGGAACACCCCCTGATACCCGAGATTATGAATGGTCAACACACTACGGGTGCGAGTCAACGATGGGCGCCCTTGATACAAGGTCCGCAGATAGACCGCACAGAGCGCAGCTTGCCAATCGTGCACGTGCAGGAGATCCGCCTGCCACCCTTCGTGCTCGCCGAGATGAATGACCATCTCCATGACGGTCCGGCAAAAATACGCAAACCGGTCCAAGTTGTCGGGGTAGTCGCGGCCGGCTTCCTGATACAGGCCAGAGCGAGAAAAATACGGATCATGTCGAATGACGAAGACCCGCAGACGCCCGGCCCCTTGTACCTGTAGTGGCGGCGCGAACACTTCCTGCACGCGTGTATCAATCGGTCCATGCGCACTGGGAACGGCTAAGCGGACACCTTCCGTCATCTGGTAGCCCAGCTCATCGACGTGTCGATAGGCCGGCAACATGACGCAGACATCGTGTCCCAGCTTGGCAAATTCAACGGCCAGCGCGCCGACAACGTCGGCAAGGCCGCCCGTTTTTGCTAACGGCACGACCTCTGACGCCACCATACAAATTTTCAGGGGAAGCTGATCGGAAGTCAGATCCATGGAGACGACAGTACCGCCTATTTCAAACCGGGGGACGATTCAAGGCGCGTCTTGAACTGGGACTCGAATTTCCAGGTCTTGCCGACCGCATGCGCTTTTTCGGCCGACATGGCTTCATGGTACACAAGTAGCCCCTCAAGAAATACGAGATAGACGCCGCGATCCGCGTAGGCCATAAAGAAGGCATCACCCGCAGCAAGGCTCGTTTCCCATCCCTGAGGTGATTCGCCGAGCGCCATGCGTGCCTGAGGAATCAGCTGGCCATCCGGCATGCCGAAAAAATGCGTAAACTGCTGATGAGTGTAGGTCGGCTCACCCCAGCTCTCGACAAAAGCCCGCGGCGTCAATTGCTGAATCCGAAGGTCTCCGGCCTGCACCAGCCGTTTCTGCTGGTCCAGCGGAGGAATTCCTGAACAGGCCACAGAGACGAGTCCGATCAGCAGCCACAGTCCCACGGAAGCAAGTCTCGAGACATCCATGCGATCCCGCCTTTCCCTCTTCAGTCTGTGCACAGCATCCGCATCGGTCACAGCAACCGCCGAGATCGTGGTTCCACCGGTTTGACCGGCTGACAGACATCACACTGGCACAAGCGGCGGAGAAACGAATAGGAGTAGATTCCGGTATCGTGCCCATCACTCCAGGTAAACTGAAAGGCATACCGTCCCACCGGCTGAATATCTTGCAACATGATGACCAGCGGCACATCATCAGGCTTGAGACGCAATTCCCCCGTCCATTCATCCGTGCAGGCGGCGCACGGACAATGCTGCCGGAGATACCGGACCGGGTAGCGGGCCATGTGCCCATCACTCCAGGTAATGCTTAAGACACCCTTCTCGACCCAATCCATATCGACGGGCTCAAGCACTGGTTCACCCATAACGATCAACGCTCCCTCACACCTTGAATAGCCAACCCCACGAAGGCTCCCCGCGCGTCTTACGCAGGTCCGCCGCTGGTCAGAAAATCCACCGCCGGCAAACGCCGGCCGGCCACCACGGTGACATAACTCTCAATGACCGATTCGACTTCCGCCCGCACTTGCCCTACCGCGTGCAACCGACTCAGCAGCGCCGGCTGCATGTGTAAGGCTTGTTGGAGAAAGGCCACGCTGCCACGAGACAAGGCCGTGCACCGAAACGGCTGGCGACTCGCGCAACGCTCACACACCATCCCTCCCGCCAGGGGAGAAAATTGCGGGAGAGGCGTTCGGTGCACTTGTCCGCAGGTGGCGCACTGTTCGGTTTGCGGACGAAATCCGGTGATCCCCAGCAAACGAATCTGGAACAGCAATGTAGTCCAGGCTGCGTCCCGGCTCTCCAGCAACGTCCGTAACCCCGATTCCAGCATCTCAAAGACGCGCGGTTCTGGATCTCCTTCGGCCATGACAGCACCCACAAGGTTGACCATTCGCCCCGCAGCCGTCATCAAGGTGAGGTCGCTGCGAAGTTTCGCGAACGGTTCATCCAGCGCAACCTGCGAGATGCGGTACAACGAGTCCCCGGGCTTTTCAAACAGGTCCAGCTGGCAAAGTGTAAAGGGCTCGATCATGCCGCCTAAGCGGCTCTTCAGTCGGCGCGCGCCCCGTGCGACTCCGCGGAGTTTTCCCAACCGTAGCGTATAACACGTGACAATCCGGTCGGCGTCGCCCCATTTCCGGCTATGCAGCACAATCGCGGCCGTCTTTACCAGCGGCATTGCTTCACCCTGCGCCCGGAATGACTTAGGAACGAGGAGGCCCGCACAGCCACGTTATCGGATCTGCTCGAGGAAGATCGTCGCCAGAGTGAGATAAATCGCAATCCCGGTGATGTCGTTGGCCGTTGTCACAAACGGACCGGCCGCCACCGCAGGATCCACCCCCATGCGCTTCAAGACAATCGGCATCACCGTCGCCATACTGGTTGAGACCAGAAAGGCCGTAATGAGCGACACCCCTACCACCATGCCGAGAAACACCTGGTGCCATAACCACCCGACCACCGTCAGCATGAGGCTACAGGCAATTCCCATTAAAAAGGCGATCTTCGCTTCACGAAAGAAAATTTTCCAGACATCCGTGAGTTCCACGAGGCCGGTCGCAAGCCCTCGAATGATGAGCGTGGAGGACTGCAGCCCGACATTGCCTCCCATCGCCGCGATCACGGGAATGAAACTGACAATGGCGACGACCTCCTGAATCGTGTACCGGAACATCCAGAGCAGCATCCCGGAAAGCAGGCTTCCCACCAGATTGGTAAACAGCCATGGCAAGCGGACACGCGCGGCGGCCATGCTGGAGGACTTGAACATCGCGTCCTCCTCAATGGCGCCGGCCATCTTCAACATGTCTTCCGTCGCCTCTTCACGGATAACGTCCACGACGTCGTCAACGGTGATGATGCCGACCAATTTCCCGTCTTTCTCAACGACCGGAATCGCGAGCAAGTTATAACTTGCCACCTGGCGCGACACTTCCTCCTGGTCCATGTCGACCGCGACACTGATCAGGTCCCGGGTCATGATGTTCTTGAGCGGAGTGGCGGGAGGAACCGTCAGCAATTGGCGTAAAGACAAGACGCCGACGAGACGGTCTTCTTTATCGGTCACATAAATGTAGAACACCATTTCGGCGTCGGTCGCCTGCTGTAGGCGGCGAATCGCTTCCTGGGCCGTCGCATCCTCGGACAGGGCGAAAAACTCCGTGGTCATGATGCCGCCGGCCGTGCCCTTGGGATACTTCAACAGGTCGGCGATCTCAGTCGAATCTTCCGTCCGCATCAGCGCCAGGATCTCCTTGGCGCGATCGTTCGGAATGACACTCAGAATATGAGCGATATCGTCGGAGCCGAGATCTTTCAACAGCCAGGCGGCGTCGGACGGCAACAGATCGGACAGCACCAGCGTAATGCTCTCCCCGTCCAACTCGCTCAGCACCTGCCCGCGCTTCACGTCTCCTCGCACCAGCTCGAAAATTTCCCGCTTTTCCTTCTGGGAGGAGAGGTGATCGATTACATTGGCAATGTCCGCCGGGTGCATGCGCGCGAGCATTTTTGCCAGGTTGGTAATTGCCCCGCGCCGCAAGAGTCGCTGAATCGAGACCAGGCGCACATCGGACTTCGCCTGCCCGTTCCCGGCGGGATCGCGAGACAGATCTTTCCCGAGCGGCTCCTTCTCCGGGAGTCGCGTCGGTTCTGGCGGTTGGATGGTGAGGTCGTTAATAACCTAACTCCGCGAGGGTTTGTTCGTCCTCTCGCCACGATTCACGCACCTTGACCCACAATTTCACAAACACTTTCGTCCCGAACAGCCGTTCCATATCTTCTCGCGCTGCCGTTCCCACCGACTTGAGCCGCTCGCCCTGTTTGCCGATCAGGATCCCTTTCTGGGATTCCTTTTCGACGATCACCACGGCCCCGATCTTGATCAATTTTTTCGTTTCCACAAACTCTTCGATCTCGACCGCCACGGAGTGTGGGATCTCTTCGTAGGTCTGCTGCAGAATTTTTTCGCGGATGAGTTCTGCCGCGAGAGTCCGCATGGATTGATCCGTGATCATATCCTCATTGTAGGTGGCTTCCCCTTCGGCCAGCAGCGACACCGTGACCGATAATAGCCGATCGGTATTGTCGGCCGTCTGCGCCGAGACCGGGACCATTTCGGTCCAGGGGAAAATGCGCAGGTACTGCTCCATAAGAGGAAGCAGCCGCGACTTATTCACCAGATCGACTTTGTTGATCACGAGTACCACCGGACGGGCCTGCTTGGCCACCGCCTGCTTCACATGCTCGATGACCGCGAGATCGCCGGGGCCTGGCTGAGATGTCGCCTCGACGACTACGTACAGCACATCGGCATCGTCAAAGGTATCCAACGTCGTTCGCACCATACGACGATTCAGCAGATGGCGCGGCTCGTGAAGTCCCGGTGTGTCGAGAAAGACGATCTGAGCCCCTTCCACATGCGCCACCCCCAGGATCCGCGTCCTCGTGGTTTGCGGCTTGTCGGAGACGATGGCGATTTTTTCCTTCAGGAGACGATTCAGGAGAGTAGACTTCCCGACATTCGAACGCCCGATAATGGCGACACTACCGAATTTCATGGTGTTTTCACGGTCGGGAGCCGTTCCTTTTCTCCAAGCGGCGCAAGTTGATACACAGTTTCCCCTTTTCGCACATAGCCCAACCGCTCGCGAGCCAGCTCCTCGATGCGGGTCGAGTCATACTGCACGCGGTCCAGATCCGCGCGCAGTTCCCCGTTTAACCGCTGCAAATCGGCAAGCTCATGATCCAACAGCTCTGCATGCTCGCGCAAATGCAGATACCGGGAAATGCCCATCTCCCCGAACAGCAGTGCTCCCATCATCAGGAACAACGCGCCGAGCCCTACCCACTTCCCGGCAGAGCACAGCTTTCGCTGCCAATCCAACCAGTCGCGACCACGGTTCGGTTTAATCATCACGGTCGTTACGCCCTCGACGGAACAGCCGTGCGGCCCCGATAGACCGCCGCTGCCCCCAGCTCATCCTCAATACGAAGCAGTTGATTATACTTGGCGACACGATCCGTCCTGGACAACGAGCCCGTCTTGATCAATCCGCTGTTGGTCGCCACCGCCACGTCTGCAATCGTCGTGTCTTCCGTTTCACCCGATCGATGGGAAATGATCGCCGTGTAGCCCGACCGTTTGGCCAACTCGATGGCGTCCAACGTCTCCGTCAGCGTACCAATCTGGTTGAGCTTGATCAGGATCGAATTGCCGATCCCCTCCGCAATGCCTTTGGCAAAGATTTCGACGTTGGTCACAAAAATATCGTCGCCGACCAGCTGCACGCGCTTGCCGAGCTTCTCCGTCAAAATCTTCCACCCCTTCCAATCCAATTCGCTCAAGCCGTCTTCGATGGAAAGGATCGGATACCGGTCCAGCAACTTGCCGTAATACGAGACCATCTCCTCGGAGGAGCGCTCAGGATTCTTCTCGGCTTCCAACCGGTATCGCCCTTTTTCATAAAGTTCACTCGCGGCACAATCCAAGGCCAGGGCAATGTCCTGACCGGGGCGGTAGCCGGCGGCTTCAATCGCCTCCATGATCAATGCCAACGCCTCTTCGTTCGATTGCAGGTCCGGCGCGAATCCACCCTCATCACCCACCGCGGTATTCAACCCTTTTTTCTTCAGCAGAGACTTCAGGGTGTGGAATACCTCCGTCGCCATGCGCAACGCGTCGCTGAAACGAGGGGCGCCCACCGGCATGATCATGAATTCCTGCAGGTCCAACCGGTTGTCGGCATGCGCACCGCCGTTGATGATATTCATGAGGGGCACCGGCAACACTCGCGCATTCGTCCCGCCGAGATAGCGATACAGGGGCTGCCCGGTTTCATTCGCTGCGGCCTTCGCCACGGCCAGGGACACGCCAAGGATGGCATTCGCGCCGAGCTTCCCCTTGGTTTTCGTGCCGTCTAAGGCGATCATTTCGTGATCGACGGCGGCCTGATCCAAGGCCTCCATTCCCAACAATCGTGGGGCAATGGCTTTGCTGACATTGGCGACCGCCTTGGACACACCCTTCCCCATCCAACGCTTCTTGTCGCCATCGCGCAATTCAATCGCTTCCTTTTCCCCCGTCGACGCTCCTGAGGGCACCGCCGCTCGCCCATGCGCGCCGCTTTCCAGCAAGACTTCGACTTCCACCGTGGGATTGCCTCGTGAATCAATGATCTGTCGCGCTTTCACATTCCTGATTCCGCTCATGCTCTAGTCTCCTCCAGGTACTCTCACTCAACAATAACTGCTGTCGTTTCATTCACCGTTGCTTGGTCTCACGCCCATTCTCATCCCAAGGTTTTTTTTAGCAGCTCATTCACCTTGCCGGGATTGGCCTTTCCGCCGGATGCCTTCATGACCTGTCCCACGAGAAAGCCCAACACCTGCTGCTTGCCTTCTTTAAATTGCGCCACCTGCGCAGGATTGTTCTTCAAGACTTCATCAATAATTGACGCCAAGGCCCCTTCATCCGAAACCTGCGTCAGCCCCTTGTCCTGAACAATCTGCGCCGGCGATTTTCCGGAGGCATACATCTCGGGGAAGATGTCCCGGGCCACCTTCAAACTCACTGCGCCTTGATCGACCAGCGTCAGCAACTCGACCAACCGGCCCGGTGTCACCGGTGAGGCGTCGGCCTGAATGCCGGCATGATTCAATTCGCGCAACAGCTCCCCCATCACCCAATTGCTGACGGTCTTCGGATGGGGATACAGCTTGACGCACGCATCAAAATACACCGAAAGGGCTTTGCTGGAGGTCAGAATGCCCGCGTCATATTCAGGGATGCCATACTCCGTGACAAATCGTTGCTGCTTCGTGGAGGCCAACTCCGGCAATCCTTCGCGCAGGTGCTCGATCCAATCAGCCGAAATCTCCAGGGGAACTAGATCCGGGTCCGGAAAATACCGGTAGTCATGCGCTTCCTCTTTGCTGCGCATCACCGCCGTTTCACCGCGCTCGTGATTCCAGAGCCGGGTTTCCTGATAAATCTTGCCCCCCTCGTTCAGCACCTTGGTCTGCCGTTTGATTTCGTAATCCACGGCGTCCTTCACGAACTTGAAGGAATTGATGTTCTTCAACTCCACCTTCGTACCGAACGCCTTCTGGCCGACCGGTCGCAAGGAGAGATTCGGTTCACAGCGAAAACTACCTTCCTCCATGTTCCCATCGCACACGTCGAGATACATGAGGAGCTCGCGCAAGGATTTGAGATAGGCCACCACCTCTTCGGAGGAATTCAGATCGGGTTCGGTCACGATCTCGAGCAGCGGCGTCCCCGCGCGATTGAGATCGACCAGGCTCATGCCGCTGCCGGCTTCATGCAGATTCTTTCCTGCATCCTCTTCCAAGTGGGCACGCCTGATACGCACGCGTTTCGAGACCCCGCCGACGGCGATTTCGATCCACCCATGCTCGCAAATCGGCGCTTCGTACTGGGAAATCTGATAGCCCTTCGGCAAGTCGGGATAAAAATAGTTTTTGCGGGCAAAGCGATTACGCACCCCGATTGTCCCGTTCATCGCCAGTCCGGCGCGCACGGCCATCTCCACGGCTTGTTCGTTGATAACCGGCAGGCTTCCGGGCAACCCCAGGCAGACAGGGCAGGTCTGCGAATTGGCGGTTCGACCAAACGTGGTGCCGCACGGGCAGAACAGTTTGGACTGCGTGCGCAACTGCGCATGCACTTCCACCCCGATAACGACTTCGTACGTCACGCTCAACCCTGTTCTCCCTTGCTGAACTGCTCGCGCTCCCGACGCATGGCTTCCCGCCCGGCATCAAAGGCCTCGCGCAAGACGGTTTTTTTCGATTCGATAAAGTCGCGGCCTTCTTCGACCGCCCCCTCGAACCGTTCGCCCGCTTCTCCGACCAAATCCCGCAACTCATCTTCCGCGCGCCGGGCATAGCCACGCAGCATCTCACGCGATTCCGGACCGGTTCGTGGTGTCAACAGGATCGCCGCCACGGCGCCTAATGCCGCCCCGCTCAAAAATCCCAACAGAACCGCCGCCGACGATGGACCGTGATTATCCGCCATTGTGATGTCCTCCCTGTTTCAAGCGTTCTGTGACTACTTGCTTTGCTGCGCGAAGCCCCGCCACCACGCTCGCCACATTGGCCAGCAAGTTCCCTCCGGAACCTCGCACCAAACTATGCACCTGATTGACCGATTCGCCGACTTCACCCACGGCGTGCAGCAGGACGGCCGCATGCTCCACGCCGCCGCGCGCCTGCTCGGTCAGATCGTTCAGGTTTTGACTCATCGCCCGCAATTCCGTCACCAGGACCGGCAGGTCGGTATTCATCTTCGTCACGAGCTGCTCCGCTTCAGCCGCGGTTTTCCGGACCTGAATCAACAGCGGAACGAGGTATCCCACCAGCACCGCAAACGCAATCGCGACCAGGATCGCGGCAACTTCAACAACCATAGGAACTCCCTTTCCGGCTTACCGCACCAGCGGCTTCTTGGCCCGCCAGTTTGTCGCCTGCTCGTAGGCATGGGCCCCGCGCAACAGGGTGTCCTCTTCAAACGGCCGACCGATCAACTGAAGTCCGATCGGCATCCCGGATTTACTGAATCCACAGGGAAGGGAGATGGCGGGAAGACCGGCCAGATTCGCCGAGATCGTATAGATATCGGACAAATACATTTGTAACGGATCCTGGGATTTTTCCCCGAACTTGAAGGCCGTGGTCGGCGTGACCGGAGTCACAATCAGATCGACCGTCTCAAACGCCGCGTCAAATTCACGGCGGATCAAGGTCCGCACCGCCTGCGCTTTTCCGTAGTAGGCGTCGTAGTAGCCGGCGCTTAACACATAGGTGCCCAGCATGATCCGGCGTTTGACTTCCTGGCCGAACCCCTCCGCCCTGGTCCTGAGGTACATATCCAGCAGATCTTTGCTGTCCCCTGCGCGCAGGCCGAATTTGACTCCGTCGTACCGGGCCAGGTTCGAGCTGGCCTCTGCGGTCGCAATGACATAGTAGGTCGCCACGGCGGCATCGGTCGTCGGCAGCTTAATTTCGCGAATGTCGGCACCGAGTTCCCGGAGGCCTTCAATGGCCGTGCGAACGGCCTGTTCCACTTCCGGATCGAGACCGTCGGCGAAGTACTCGGCCGGCACGCCCACCTTCAGACGCTTCAGATCCTTCCGCTTGAGCGCCTTGAGATAATCGGGAACCGGCACGTTCGCCGACGTCGAATCACGGGGATCATGGCCTGCAATGGCGCCCAATACGATCGCCGCATCCGTGACATCCTTCGTGATGGGGCCGATCTGATCGAGAGATGAGGCGAAGGCGACCAATCCATAGCGGGAGACGCGGCCATAGGTCGGCTTCAGCCCGACGACGCCGCAAAAGGCCGCCGGCTGTCGGATAGATCCACCGGTATCCGAGCCCAGGGCCGCCACACATTCATCCGCCGCCACGGCAGCCGCAGACCCGCCGCTGGACCCGCCGGGCACGGTCTGGATGTTCCAGGGATTGCGGCTGGCCCCGTAGGCCGAATTTTCGGTGGAAGATCCCATTGCGAATTCGTCCAGATTTGTCTTGCCGAGCAGCAAATAGTTCTGCGCGCGCAATTTGGCGACTACGGTCGCATCATACGGCGGCACGAACGACTCCAACATCCGGGAAGCGCAGGTCGTCCGTACCCCTTCCGTGCAAATGTTGTCCTTCACCGCCAGGGGCATGGCCATCAGCGGGGTCGTTTTGCGCCAGCCTTTCAGGGACTGATCCAGCCGCTCCGCCTGCGCCACAGCCGCATCCTTACATTGCGTGAGGTACGCGTTGACCTTGGGCTCGACATGCGCCACCCGCAAAAAGTAGGCGCGCACAATTTCCGTGGCTGTCACATCGCCGGCGGTAAATTTCCGCTGCAACTCAGCCAGCGTCATCTTATGTATGACCGTCAATGCCATCAGCGCTTCGCAACCTTGCGGGCAATCCGGTTTTTTCCGTCGACCAGGATGATCTTCGGCTTATGCCGCTTGATCTCTTCGTCGCTGTAATATTCGTAACAAAAAATAATGATCTGATCACCCACCGCCGCCTTGCGGGCAGTGGGGCCGTTCAACACGATCTCGCCCCCGCCCCGCTTCCCCTTCATGGCATACGTCATAAACCGCTCGCCATTGTTGAGATTGGAACAGACGATCGCTTCATACGGCAGAATGCCCGCCGCATCCAGCAGATTTTCATCCACCGTGAGACTGCCTTCATATTCCAGACAGGCCTCGGTCACCGTCGCTCGATGTATCTTCGCCCGCAACATTTGTCGAAACATAGTCGGCTCGTACTCCTTACGTCACTTAAGATTCTTGAATGATTTTCGGCACCCGGAAACACTGCGCTTCCGAGTCAGGAGCATTCCCTAACGCCTGCTCGGGCGAGAGGGACGCCTGCACCTGATCCGGACGAAAGACATTCGTCTGTCCCAGCACGGTCGACGTGGGCTCCACGTCTTCCGTGGAAAACGTCTTGAGCTTCTGAACGTAGGCCACAATCTGATTTAACTGATGCGAGAAGGCTGTGGTTTCCGCCTCGCTCAACGCCAACCGCGCCAGCTTGGCCACCTTCTCGACTTCTTGTTTCGTGATCTCCATGACTCCCTCTCGGTTCTTAGAGGATGATCAACAGGGTCGTTCGACAAGGCCGCAGGAAGCCCGGCGACGAGGCGTACCCTTGGGGTACGTCGCAGGATGCCGGGCGACCGAGAACGCAGTGGGAAGCCATGTTCATCATCCGACTATTCGACCGTCACGCTCTTGGCCAGGTTCCTCGGCTGATCCACATCCTCCCCGCGCAACACGGCAATGTGATAGGCCAGTAGCTGCAACGGAATCGTGAAAAGGATGGGCGACAGCAGCGGATGCACATCGGGAATCGTAAACACCGCGTCGGCGATCTTGCCCAACTCGCGCTCGCCCTCGGCCACGAACGCAATCACCGGAGCCCGGCGCGCCTTGACCTCCATGAGGTTGCTGACTGTCTTCTCATATAACCGGTCCCGGGGCGCCAATACCACCACCGGCATGTCCTTGTCGATCAGCGCAATGGGCCCGTGCTTCATTTCTCCCGCGGCATATCCTTCCGCATGGATATAGGAAATTTCTTTCAGCTTCAGCGCGCCTTCGAGCGCAATCGGAAAGTTGATGCCGCGCGCCAGATACAAGAAGTCAGGTTTCTTATAGTACCGCTTGGCGATGGCCAGAATCTCCGCCTCACGACCCAACACATGCTTCACCAGTGCCGGCACCGTGACCAGGCGATCCAACCAGGCCTTCCCGTCCGCTGCACTTAACACGCCCCGCACCCGGCCGAGATGCAGGGCCAGCATGTAGAGCGCCGCCAACTGACTGGTAAAGGCCTTCGTCGAAGCCACGCCGATCTCAGGGCCACAGTGCGTATACAACACGCCATCCGATTCGCGGGCGAGGGTGCTCCCCACAACATTGACGATCGACACGACACGCGCGCCTTTTTGCTTGGCTTCCCGGGCAGCCGCCAAAGTGTCGGCCGTCTCACCCGATTGTGAGATCGTGATGAACAGGTCGTTCTTTTCGATCAGCGGATCGCGATACCGGAACTCACTGCCGATATCGACCTGCACGGGCGTGCGAACCATTTCCTCGAGCAAATATTTGCCGACGAGCCCCGCATGCCAGCTGGTGCCGCACGCCACGATCCAGATGCGCCCCACATCGGCGAACTGCTTCGGCGTCAGGCCGATATCCGGCAAGTCCGCCTCGCCGCTCTCGTACGAGTAGCGCCCTCGAATCGTATCCAGAATGGTTTGAGGCTGCTCGTGGATTTCCTTCAGCATGAAATGGGGATAGCCGCTTTTTTCAGCCGCCGACGCATCCCACGTCACTTTGGTCTTCTTCCGCGTGACCGCACGTCCATCGAGATCGGTGAAGGCCACCGCCCCGGCGGTTACTTCCACTACGTCGCCTTCCTCCAGAAACGTGACGTCCCGGGTGTGAGACAACATCGCCATGACATCCGAACCGACAAACGACGCGTCCGCGGTGCGGCCGATGACCAGCGGGCAACCGGACCGCGCGGCGACGAGCAGACCAGGCTCATGCTCGGAAATCACCGCGATGGCATAGCTGCCGCGAATTTCCTTCGCCGTCGCGCGGACCGCGTCCGCCAGATGCAGCTTGCCTTTCTTCATGTGTGTATCGATCAAGTGCGCGACGACTTCCGTGTCCGTTTCGGACTGGAACTTGTAGCCGTCCTTCACCAAACGCTGCTTGAGCTCGACGTAATTTTCGATGATGCCGTTGTGTACAAGCACGCAGTTCTCGGAACGATGCGGGTGCGCATTCTGCTCGGAGGGCTTGCCGTGCGTCGCCCAGCGCGTATGGCCAATGCCGCACATACCGGCAATCGCCTTCTGCTCCAGCGATTTCTGCAAGTTGACCAACTTGCCGACACTGCGCCGAATGTCGATCTTCTCCCCGCGCTGGATCGCCACGCCGGCCGAGTCGTACCCTCGATACTCCAGCTTCGACAACCCATTCAACAAAATCGGGACTGCATCCTGATTTCCTACGTAGCCGACAATGCCACACATAGGGTGTCGTTACCTCCGTTTCGAACGTTGAACTGCCGGTTGCTTCTTCTTCGCGGCACGGGCCTGAGCCTTCGGCATCGAGGTCGCCTTCCCAGGCTTCGTCCTTGTGCGGGTCTTCACCGCGGGCGCAGGCTTCGGCGCAGGAGGCGGCACCTGCCCGCTCTGCAAGGCGCGCCGCCTGGCTGCCCATCCCTCGCGCGTGACCTGAGGCACCCGCGCAATCACCAGGGCATCGGCCGGCACGTCCTGCGTCACCGTCGCGCCGGCGGCGATCACGGAACCTGATCCAACGGTCACCGGCGCCACCAGTTGCACATCGCTGCCGATGAACACACCGTCTCCGACGACGGTGTGGAACTTTTTATATCCGTCGTAGTTGCACGTAATCGTACCGGCGCCAATATTCACGCCTTGGCCAATTGTGGCATCGCCGAGATAACTCAAATGATTGGCCTTCGATCCCTCGCCGAGTTCCGTCTTCTTCATCTCGACGAAGTTGCCGACCTTTCCCTTGCGCCGCACCACGACGCCGGGACGCAAATGGACGAACGGTCCCAGATGCGAATCATCCTCTACCTGCGACTCGCGGAAAATGCAGTGATCCAAAATCTCGACCCGGTTTCCGATGGTACAATCGGTGATGCGCGCGCCCGAGTGCACAACCGTATTCTCGCCGATCGCCGTCCGGCCCTCGAGCGTCACGTTCGGGTACAACAGCGTGTCGCGCCCGATCGTCACCTCGGCATCGATCCACGTGGACGCCGGATCTCTCATGGTTACGCCGGCCTCCAACCAACGCTGCCGAATCCGCCGACGAATGACCTGCTCCGCCTCCGCCAACTGCACGCGGCTGTTGATCCCTAGTCCTTCGTCGAGATTCCGCAGGCGTAACGCCGAGACGGCGCGCCCTTGCTGCACCGCCATCTGCACGATGTCGGTGAGATAGTATTCGCCTTGCGCATTGCGCGGATCGAGCTTGTCGAGGGCGGGAAAGAGAAACTCCCCGTCGACGACATAGGTCCCCACGTTGATTTCGCGCACGCTCCGCTCCGCGGGAGACGCATCCTTGTCTTCGACGATGCTTTGCACCCGGTTGTCCGCGGCGCCCTGCAGCCATTCTTCACGGCGGTGGCGAATGACGCGCCCGTAGCCGGAAGCATCGTCGAGCACCGCGGTCAACAGCGTGACGGCGGCGCCTTGCGCATCGTGCATCGCAAGGAGTTCCCGCACCGTCGCTTCGGTCAACAACGGCGTGTCGCCGTTCAGAATCAGATAGCGAGTCGGCCGGCGGTTCTGAGGGTCGCCGAACACCGGTCGCGCTTGCAGCACCGCATGGCCTGTTCCCAATTGCTTCGTCTGCTCTGCAACAGACACCTGCCCGCCAACCGCTTCAACCACCTTGCGCACATCGGCGCCCTGGTGCCCCACAACGACCGCCACGCCTTGCTCTGCCAGGCCGCAGGCAATATCCAATACGTACAACACCATCGGTCGTCCCGCGACCGGATGGAGCACTTTGGCCAACGCCGATTTCATACGTTTGCCGAGCCCCGCCGCCATGATGATGACGCCGAGTCCGGGAATGGAGGAAGCCGAGACCTTATCGCGCAATACGTCCGTCATGGATGTCCCACCATACGTCTTCGACACAGGGTTCGTCCGGCGATGTCGCGATCAGCCGACCTGCACGCCTGCATCGGGTTGCTTAATCGGTGCCCAGGTTTTTCCACCGGCCTGCGACGCGGCACCCGACGACTGCGTGGGAGTATAGAGCCCTCCCGACACAATCAGCTTCATGGCTTCTTCCACCGTGATATCCACGGCGATCACTTCGCGCTCAGGCACCAACAAGAAATACCCGGACGTGGGATTGGGCGAGGTCGGCACATAGACGTGCACGAGCGGGTCCGGGGAAAGTTGCTGCATTTCGCCTTTCGTCACGCCGGTCACAAAGGCGAAACAATAGTGACCGTTCTTGGGAAACTGAATCAGCACGACGCGGCGATAACTCTCGCGCTCCGCGAATGACAGAATGTCCATCATGGACTTGATCGTGGAGTAGATGCCGCGGACCACGGGCACACGATTGAGTAAACTCTCCCACTGTCGCACGACCTGGCGGCCGATAAAATTCGCCGCAAAGAGCCCGGTCATGAAAATGAGCAGGATAAGCGCGATGATTCCCAGCCCGGGCACGTAGTAACCTGGAGTCACCAGCCGGGCGGCGGCGTCGCCAAGAATCCCATCCAGACTGACGAACAGGGTCTTCAGAATCAGAATGGTGCCCCAGATGGGGATCATCACCAACAAACCGGTGAGAAAATACCGTTTTAATGAAGCTTTCACCATGCGCGGCTGAGGGGTCCCGGGTAGAGCGTCATGATACTGGTCTTGTGCCGGTCGTCGCAAGCCTTTTCTTGCTATTTTCAATCACTTGGAATAGGATCCGCCCTCTTTCTCCCCGGGATTTTCAGGTTCGAATCATGGTGAAACACAACCGGCCTCCGCGAGGTCTCTTCATTACGCTGGAGGGAATCGAGGGATGTGGAAAATCCACCCAGGCCAGGCTCCTCGGCGAATACCTCCGGAGCCAGGGACACGACATCATCGAAACTCGTGAACCGGGCGGAACCCCGCTCGCGGAAAAAGTCCGATCGGTCCTGCTCGATCGCGCCGACGAACCGGTGGCGGCTGAGACCGAAGCATTTCTGGTGTTCGCAGCGCGGCGTCAACATGTGGCCCAGGTGATCGAGCCGGCACTGGCGCGCGGCGCCATCGTCCTCTGCGACCGGTTCAGCGATTCGACATTGGCCTATCAGGGATATGCGCGGGGACTGAATGTACCCCTCCTGGAACGACTCAATCGGCTCGCGACTCACGCTGTGACGCCACACCTCACGCTGCTGTTCGACCTTCCCGTGGCAACCGGGCTGGCACGGCGGCGATCCACCAGCGAAACGAATCGCCTCGACCGTGAATCACTCCGGTTTCATCAAAAAGTTCGCGCCGGTTTTCTCGACCTGGCGAGGCGTCATCCTGCACGCATGAAAGTTATTTCCGCACGCGCGTCGAAAGAGAAGGTCGCCCGCGCGGTTGCCCGGATTGTTGCACCGGTCCTCAACCTGGTCCATCGCGCCGACCATCAGACCGCAACGCCACGTACCACCTCTTCCCGCGCGAGACAGGTCCGACATGCCCTTCGCTGACATCATCGGACACGATCACGCCAAGACCCTGCTGCGATCGGCTATCTTACAGAACCGGTTGGCCCATGCGTACCTCTTCCATGGCGACGATCGCATCGGCAAACGTCTGCTCGCCCTGCGATTGGCGCAAACCCTGCTCTGCGAGACGGTGTCGGACGGACGGCAACCGGACGCCTGCGGCACCTGCCGGGCCTGCCAGCAGGTGGACGCGCGCACACATCCGGATTTTCTGGTCATCGAACCGGATCAAGAGATGGCCAACCCCCAGATCAAGATTGAATCCATTCGAGACATCGAGCACCAGATGATCTACCGGCCGCTGATCGGCAATCGCAAAATCTGCCTGATCGACGAAGCGGATCGCATGACCATCGGCGCCGCCAATGCGCTGCTCAAAACACTGGAAGAACCGCCCGACCACAGCCTGTTCATTCTCGTGTCGAGTCGCCCCTACGCCTTGCCGGCCACCATTCGGTCACGCTGTCAGGCACTCCGACTCACCGCACCGGCGCAAACGCAGGTGGAAGCCGCCGTCATTTTGAAACGCGAACTGCCGCCTGCCGATGCGCACTTCCTGGCCTTGCTGAGCGACGGGCAATTGGGACGCGCCTTGGAATGCGATCTCGAACAGGCACGAACCAGCCAGAAGGAATTTGCGGCCATCTTCTCCGCCAAGGGACTGCAGTCCTTCTCGACCGTCCTGGCTGCCGCGGAAGCGCTGGCCAAAGGGGACCGCGGACCGGAGGCATTCGACTGGCTCCTTCGATGGCTGCGCGACATCCTGCTCATCGCGGTCGGCGCCGGCTCCGACCATATCCTCAACCTGGACCAACGGGCCGGAATGCAAGCGCTGGCCGCACACATCAACATCGACGACCTGCTGGACCTGATCAGCGACCTTGAAAAAATGGAACGCCAG
The DNA here is from genome assembly GCA_035400805.1 of Nitrospira sp. Taxonomy (GTDB): domain Bacteria; phylum Nitrospirota; class Nitrospiria; order Nitrospirales; family Nitrospiraceae; genus Nitrospira_A. Next base: position 20,785 of record DAONAB010000006.1, read on the forward strand.
GCGCACCGGAACCTGAACGTCCAGATCGCGCTCGAAACCATTCTGCTGCGAGTGCGACAGCTCCTGACTCCGCCGGGCACCGCCGACCGGTCACGATAACTTAGTCGCCTATCCATGCAAATCCTCCCAGAACTGGCTGTTCAGAAAGGCAGTCCAGCAAGGCCGCAGGGAGCACGACGACCGAGGCGTACCCTTGAGGTACGTCGCAGGGAGGCGCGCAACTGAGAAAGCCGCTGGCGGCCTTTCTCAACGGCCAGCTAGCTTTGATCATCGCCATCTTGCTATCTTCTTCCAACGAATCATGAGCACACGCGACACCTTCTACATCACGACGCCGATTTATTACGTCAACGACGTGCCGCACATCGGACACGCCTACACCACCGTCGCCGCCGACGTGCTCGCACGCTACTGGCGACTGCGTGGACGCGATGTATTTTTTCTGACCGGTCTCGATGAGCACGGACAGAAAGTGCAGCAAGCCGCCGCGAAGGCCGGTATCGATCCGCAAGCCCATTGCGACCGCCTCGCGCCGCAGTTCACAAACCTCTGGCAACGGTTGAACATTTCCCACAATGCCTTCATCCGCACCACCGACAAACCCCACCAGGCCGTGGTTCAACGGTACCTTCAACAGTTATTCGATAAACAGTTGATTTACAAGGCTGACTACACTGGATGGTACTGCACATACGACGAACGGTTCTGGACGGAAAAAGATGTCGTCGGCGGGCTTTGCCCGGACTGCAAACGCCCGATCGAGCAACTGAGCGAGCACAATTATTTCTTCAAGATGGGGCAGTATCAGGAACAACTGCAGCGGCAGATCCTGGAGCATCCGGACTTCATCCTGCCTGAATCGCGCCGCAATGAAGTCCTGGGATTCTTGCAGACGCAGAAGCTGGGCGACCTCTCAATCTCCCGACCCAAATCACGGCTATCCTGGGGCATCGAGCTACCCTTCGATAAGGACTACGTCACCTATGTGTGGTTCGATGCACTGGTCAATTACATCTCGGCGCTCGAGTACCTGCCCCAAGGGAAACCGGCCGGGCTGCGTTACTGGCCCGCCGACGTCCATCTGGTCGGCAAGGACATTCTCACGACGCACGCCGTCTATTGGTCCACCATGTTGATGGCGCTGGAGCACCCGCTTCCGAACACGATCTTCGCCCACGGGTGGTGGACCGTGGACGGCGAGAAGATGTCCAAGAGCCGCGGCAATGTCGTCGATCCCAATAAGATGGTCGACCAGTTCGGCACCGATGCGTTCCGCTACTTCCTCCTCCGCGAAGTGCCGTTCGGGCAGGATGGCGATTTTTCCCACAGCGCCATGGTGACGACCGTCAACGCCAAACTCGCGAACGGCATCGGCAACCTGCTGAGCCGCACGCTCACGATGATCGAGCGGTCCTGCGCCGGCATCATCCCTGAACAGGGCCCGGCTGTGCTGCCGGAATTGGAACAACGCATTGAGGAGTTGGCCACACATCTGCCCGGCAGAACCGAAGCAGGCTTCAAGGCACTCCAATTCCGGGACGTGCTGCTCACCATCGAAGAACTCAACGGCTGCTGCGACGAATATATCGACAAGAGCGCGCCGTGGAAATTGGCGAAACAGCCGGAGGCGCAACCGCAACTGCACACGGTGCTCAATACATCCGCTCGCGCCCTTCGGCTACTCGCGTTGCTGCTGTATCCATTCATGCCGAATGCCGCCGCACAGATGATCCAGCAACTGGGACTCTCGCTGGACCTCTCACGACCACTGGCAGCAGACGCCGGCTCTTGGAATGCTCCGCTAGCCGGCAGCAGAATTCAGAAAGGCGCCTCCCTGTTCCCCCGTATCGAATCTAAACCACAAGGAGCCAAACCCGTGAGTGAGACACCCGCATCCCAGCAACCGACTGCCGCTGCCCCCTCCGCAGCTCCCGCTGCACCACAATCCCCTGCTCCGGCTGCGACACCGGCTACCGCCCCGGTCGCCGCACAACCGGCGCAGATCACCATCGACGACTTCATGAAGGTGCAGCTCAAAGCGGCCAAGGTCCTGGCGGCAGAACGTGTACCGAAATCGGAGAAGCTGTTGAAGCTCCAAGTCAGCCTCGGCACCGAGCAACGGCAAATCGTCGCGGGCATCGGCAAGAAATACGAACCGGAAGCCTTGATTGGCAAAACCATCGTCATCGTGGCGAACCTCAAACCGGCGAAGCTCATGGGCATCGAGTCGCAGGGCATGGTCCTCGCGGCGGGCGACAGCGAAGTGCGAGGGCTCGCCACCTTTGTCGAAGACGTGGAGCCCGGCACCAAAGTGAAATGATTCGCGCCTCCACCATCCGGCTGATCGGCACCGGCCTTCTCGTGCTGTTGAGCAGCATGAGCGCCGCGTTTACGCCGGAGCCCTCCGAAACCGAGCTCGAGAGCAAAGCCCGCTACAACGATCCACTCCCCACCACCGTGCTCGTCCGCGTCGTCGCGCACCGCTCCCTGGTGCTGGGCCATGAAGTCGGCGGCGCACGCGTGACGATGACGGATGTGGCCACCGGCCAGTTGCTGGCATCGGGGCTCCAACAAGGCGAACCGGGCGACCAGACCCAGATCATGCGCACCCCCCATCTCATGGATGAGCCGGTCTACAGCAGCCGCCCGGCCGCTGCGTTCAGCGCCACGCTTGAACTCACCCGTCCGACCCTGGTGGAAATCACGGCCGAGGGACCACTGGCCTATCCTCAGGCATTGCAGCGGGCGAGTACCACCGTGCTGCTGATTCCCGGCCACGACCTGACCAACGACGGCATCGTGCTGCACTTGTACGGCTACCTGGTGCAAGTCGAACATCCCACACCCGGCGAGCCGCTGATCGCCAAGGAAGATGTGATGCTGCGGGCTTCAGTGCGCACGCTGTCCGGCGCACTGGTTCGCCCGCACAGCGACTGGGACTCCCGTAAGATGCACATCTATGCCGAACTGCTGATCGGGGACCGCATCGTCGAGCGGCTGCAGATGTTTTACGCCGGAGAGAAGAGCCGGTTCGAAGCCCCGTTTTTTGTGCCACTCTCCAAAGATGCCCCCGATGGCATCACCCTGCGGGTCGTCGCGGCTGATGTGGCGACCGGCAACTTCGGGGTGTCCTCGGCGCAATTCCCCGTCCTGTCGGAACGCCTGCGCCCTAAGAAACACTGACCCCATTGACTGCATCGGTCGTTTCGTGATGTGCTGACGAAGCGCTGGAATCACCATTGCCGACGGCTGCTCATCTTTGGAACCCTGATCACTCGATCGCTCATTCCTCACGATGGACCCTAAACAACGACAATTCTCCATCTGGTACATGTTCATCGCCCTCTGGGTGCTGATCCTGCTTCAGACGTTTCTCCCCTCGTTCTTCAACCCGACTGAAATTCCCTACAGCGAGTTCAAAGAATCCGTGGCGGCGGGAAAGGTCACTGAAGTCGCGGTCTCGCCCCAGATCATTCACGGGAAACTGAAAGAGGACAAGGTCTTCCACACCATTCGCATCGAAGACCCGGATCTGCTCAGGAACCTCGCGGACCATCACGTGAAGGTCACCGGCGTCATCGAGAGCACGTTGTTCCGCGACGTGTTGTCCTGGATCGTGCCGATCGTCCTGTTCTTCGGCGTCTGGTGGTTCCTGCTCCGCCGCATGGGCCAGAACCAAGGATTCATGACGGTCGGGCAAAGCAAAGCCAAGATTTATGTCGAGAACGAGGTGAAGGTCACCTTCGCGGATGTGGCGGGTGTCGACGAGGCGAAACAGGAACTGGAAGAGATCATCGAATTTCTCAAGACGCCGGAAAAGTTCCGGCGCCTCGGCGGGAAAATTCCCAAAGGGATTCTCCTCGTCGGGCCTCCGGGCACAGGCAAGACGCTGCTCGCGAAGGCCGTGGCTGGGGAAGCCGGTGTGCCATTCTTTTCCATCAGCGGGTCTGAATTCGTGGAAATGTTCGTCGGCGTCGGCGCGGCCCGCGTTCGCGACCTGTTCGAGCAGGCCAAAGGCAAAGCGCCCTGCATCATCTTCCTCGATGAGCTCGACGCGCTGGGCAAAGCCCGCGGGGTCGGCCCCATGGCCCATGAGGAACGGGAACAGACCCTGAACCAGCTGCTGGTCGAGATGGATGGGTTCGACTCTCGTGTCGGCGTCATTCTCGTCGCCGCGACGAACCGCCCGGAGATCCTGGACCCCGCCCTCCTTCGAGCCGGCCGCTTCGACCGTCAGGTGCTGGTCGACCGGCCCGACAAAATCGGCCGCCTCGCCATCCTGAAAGTCCACGCGCGCACCATCACCCTCGCCAACCAGGCAGACCTCGAAACCATCGCCGCCATGACGCCCGGCTTCGTCGGCGCCGACCTGGCCAATCTCCTGAACGAAGCGGCCTTACTCGCCGTACGGCGCGGCAAAGATACGGTGAGCCTCTCTGAACTGCAGGAAGCAGTGGAGCGTGTCATCGGCGGTTTGGAAAAAAAGAATCGGGTCCTGAATAAAATGGAGCGGGCTCGCGTGGCCCACCACGAAGTCGGCCATGCGCTGATGGCGCTCTCCATTCCAGGCGGCGATGCAGTCCACAAAATCTCCATTATCCCTCGAGGTATTGCGGCGCTCGGCTACACCATGCAACTCCCGACCGAAGACCGCTTCCTCATGACCGAGTCCGAGCTCAAGAACCGGATCGCCATCCTGCTCGGCGGACGCGCGGCGGAGGAGGTCATCTACGGCGAGGTCTCCACCGGCGCACAGGACGACCTGCGCAAGGCTACCGACATCGCGAAAAGCATGATCAAAGCCTACGGCATGAGCGAGAAGCTGGGGCAGGTCAGCTTGGAGCGGGACCGGCAGTCCGTCTTTCTCCAGACCGGCCCATCCCAAACACCGGGCGACTATAGCGAACAAACCTCCCGGGAAATCGATTGCGAAGTTCGCCTCTTAATCGATGAGCAGTACAAACGCGCGCGCGATCTCATCAAGTCGCAGGAGGCCACGCTGCGGCATGCCGCCCAGGTGCTGCTGGAAAAAGAAACGATCACCGGCGAAGAACTCAAAGCCCTCGCCGTCGCACAGTAACTCCCCCCTCGCACGTTCGCCCTGCGCCTCTTGGCCCTGAACAACCGAGCGCTGATCGGTAGTCACGTGAAGACGTCACAGCGGCTTGCCCTACTCAGTCTCTCGTGAGACACTGAAGTCGATGCTTCCCCACACCTACCATGAACTCCGCTCCCAGCTCAGAATCGCCCTGGCCGTTAATGCCATCATCGTCGTCGCGGAGTTTGCCGGCGGCTTTCTCACGAATAGCATCGGCCTGATCGGAGACGCGGGGCACAACCTCGTCGATCAAGGCTCCCTCTTCCTCGCACTCTATGCCCACGTGCTCACGGCTCGACCGGCCACCGACAGCCGCACCTTCGGGTATCACCGGGCCGGGATCGTCGCGGCATTTCTCAATTCCTTCATCCTCCTGCTCACCGCCGGCGGCCTCACACTCGTCAGTCTCGAACGTCTCATGGCTCCCGTCCCCGTCCCGGGAGGGTGGGTCATGCTGGTTGCCTTGATCAGCTTCGCGGCCAATCTGTCGATCGCGCTGTTGCTGCAACACGGCGCGAAAGATGATCTCAATATCCGCAGCGCCTTCTGGCACATGCTGAGCGATGCCTGGGTGTCGCTCGGAGTGGTCGTCAGCGGCGGCATTATCATGTTCACCGGCTGGTCCGTGCTCGACCCGTTGGTGAGCCTGTTCGTCGTCGTGGCGATCGTCAGAGGGGCCTGGCCACTCTTTAAAGAATCGCTTGAGGTTCTCCTGGAGTCCACCCCGCCCGGCGTGAGCCCGGCGCTCGTGGCGGCGACCATCGAATCCATCCCCGGCGTGAAGAATGTGCACGACCTTCACATCTGGGCCGTCGAACCACGCCTCATCATGATGACGACGCATGTGCAGGTCGACGGCGGCGATCAGGCCCTCACGACCGACCTGCTCCAAACGATCCGTACCCGGGTGACCAGCGAATTCAAAATCAAACATCTGACGATCCAACTCGAAACCGAATGCTGCCATCCCGAAGCCGTCCACTGCGACCTCTCCAAACTCCACGACCAGCATTCGCAT
>DAONAB010000007.1:0-9368 GCA_035400805.1 Nitrospira sp.
CTCGCCTCCAGGCCTCCGACGATTCTCATGATGGTCGGATTGCAGGGAGCCGGGAAAACTACGACCTCCGGCAAGCTGGCTCGCTTGTTCAAGAGCCAGGGCAAGCGCGTGTTACTTGTGGCGGCCGACCCACGTCGCCCTGCCGCGGGCGATCAGTTGGCGAGCCTCGGCCATGACTTGGGGATCGATGTGCATCGCTTCGATCAAGTCGATGCCTCGCGCGCCGACGTGGTGCGCATTTGCCAGCGCGGCGTGGAGCGGGCCCAGGAGCAGGGGTACGATCTTGTCGTGCTGGATACCGGCGGCCGGTTGCATGTCGATGACGAATTGATGGCCGAACTTGTAGCGGTCAAGCAGGCCGTGACTCCCCATGAGGTGTTGCTGGTTGCCGACGCGATGACGGGTCAGGATGCGGTCAATATGGCCGGGCAGTTCGACCGGCAGGTCGGTCTCACCGGGGTGATCCTGACGAAAGTTGAAGGCGATGCCCGGGGCGGCGCTGTCCTGTCTATCCGGGCCGTGACCGGGAAGCCGATCAAGTTTCTCGGTATGGGGGAAAAGCTCGATGCCTTGGAGCCGTTCCATCCGGATCGGATGGCCTCGCGGATCCTCGGCATGGGCGATGTCCTTTCGTTGATCGAAAAGGCTCAGGAAACATTTTCGCGGGAAGAGGCGGAAGCCGCGCAAAAGAAACTGACGAGCAGCACCTTTACGCTGGAAGACTTCCGTTCGCAACTGGGGCAAATGAATCGGCTGGGATCATTCGAACAGATCCTGGGCATGCTGCCGGGCGGACAAAAGTTGAAAGATCTCGCGAATAGCGGGTTGCCGGAAAAAGAAATGAAGCGAGTCGCGGCGATGATCGATTCCATGACGAGTCGTGAGCGGCGCGATCATACGCTCATCAACGGCAGCAGGAAAAAAAGAATTGCGCGCGGCAGCGGGACAAGCGTGCAAGAGGTCAATCGTTTGATCAAGCAGTTTTTGCAGGCTCGAAAAATTGCCAAGGTCATGTCTGGCGGAGCGGGCGGCCGGCGTCAGTTGGCCCAAATGCTTCGGGGAATGTGAGCGGGGCAGCGCAAGAGTGCACACAGAGTCACGGGTGGAGAAGAGAGTGTTAACCGAGCGGACCCAGCCAAGGGCTGAGGGCTCATTATTTTGAGGAGGTTCTAGTGGCGGTTCATTTACGATTGGCACGGACGGGACGACATAAGCGACCGATGTATCGGGTGATTGCAGCGGATTCACGTAAGCCGCGCGACGGCCGGTTTTTGGAAATTCTCGGCATTTTCGATCCGCTGAAGAATCCGGCCGTGCCGGTGCTGAAGTCGGAGCGGGTGCTTTCCTGGTTGCGGCATGGCGCCCAGCCCACGACGACGGTGCGGACGCTGTTGAAGCGGCACGGGGTGTGGAAGGAATTCGAGACTGAAAAGAGCGCGAAGGCTGAAAAGCCGGGAAAAGACGAGAAGAGCAAAAAGTAGCCGCATCTCATGACGCCGCTCGATCAGGCAGAGCTTGTGACCATTGGAAGGATCGAACGATCCTTCGGGGTGCGAGGCGAAGCGCGGGTGCGGTCGCTGAGCGACGTGCCGGGGCGATTTGAGGCGCTTCGCGAGGTGACGATTGTTGCGTCGAGCGGCAAGAGTCTCGTGACGCGGGTCACGCACGTTCGGTCCGGTGGGCCGACGTTGATCGTGGGGTTTGAAGCATTCACGACGCCGGAGCAGGTCGCCGAGTTTCGCGGTGGACTTTTGCAGGTTCCGCGCGGGGACTCGCCGGCGCTGCCGACCGATCAGTATTATCAATGTGACTTGATCGGGATGGTGGTTCAGGATGAAGGCGGGACGGTCTTGGGCCAGCTGGAAGAGGTGCTGGCTCTGTCTGATAACCAAGCGTTCGTCGTGCGGCAGGACGGAAAAGAGTTGCTGATACCTGCGGCAAAACAAATCGTGCTGTCAGTGGATGTCGCGAAACGGGTGATGACGGTTCGACTCCCCGAAGGGTTTGGAGATCTGTAGGATGCGGTGCGCCGTTCTGACCTTGTTCCCTGATATGGTAGCCCCGGTGCTCGGCCAGAGTATTCTCAAGCGCGCACAGGAAAAGGGATTGCTGGACGTCTCTGTTCAGAACCTGCGGGACTATACGTTCGACCGGCACAAAACGGCAGACGACGTCCCTTATGGCGGGGGCGCGGGTATGGTAATGAAAGCCGAGCCAGTCCTGCAGGCCATTGATGCGCTACGCAGCCGGTATCAGGCGTCTCATCCAGGGACGAGTTTGCGAGTGATTATGCCGTCTCCCCAGGGGCGGCCGTTTACGCAAGCCCTCGCGCAATCTTTAGCGAGCGATGACCGCGTCCTGGTGTTTGTCTGCGGGCACTATGAGGGCATGGACGAGCGTGTGAATATGGCGCTGTGTCCGGAACAGATCTCCGTCGGCGATTATGTGTTGACCGGAGGGGAGTTGGCGTCGCTGGTCATGATCGATGCTGCGGCCCGCTTGGTCCCTGGCGTGCTCGGGGATGCCGCGTCGGCGGCTGAGGAATCGTTTACTGAAGGGTTATTGGAGTATCCGCATTACACCAGGCCCGCGGAGGTGCGCGGGATGGCGGTTCCTGAGGTGTTGGTTTCGGGACACCATGAAGCGATCCGCGTGTGGCGTCGCAAGGAAGCGTTGCGGAACACCTATCTGAAGCGACCTGATCTCCTGCGGGATCGCGAGCTTGGATTGGAAGATCGACGGTTGTTGAGTGAAGTGATGCAAGAGAGTCTTGTACAGGTACCTGTTCGTTGAGAGGAGGAGAGAGATTATGAATCGGCTAGAGCGGATCCAACGATCCTTAACCAAAAAAACGGCGCCCAAGTTCGAGATCGGGGATACCGTTCGCGTTCACGTGAAGGTCGTTGAGGGAGAGAAGGAGCGTATCCAGGTCTATGAGGGGACGGTCATCGCCAGAAAAGGAACGCTGAATAGCGAAACCTTCACCGTGCGAAAGCTGTCGTACAACGTCGGGGTGGAACGGACCTTCCCGATCCATTCACCCAACGTGGCAAAAATCGACGTCGTCCGCCAGGGGCGCGTCCGTCGCGCCAAGTTGTATTATTTGCGGACCAAGAAGGGCAAGTTCGCGAAGGTGGAAGACCGCGAGTTCAAGGTCGAAAGTAAAGCGCAGACGGCAGCCAAGGCCGAAGCGGCGGCCGCCGCGAAGGCCTAGCACGGCTTTTCGCATACGCTCAGGACAGAGGCGCACGTTTGGTTGGTAGCCTGAACCCGACGACAGGGGGACCCACCGAGGAATTCGAGGTGGAGGCTCGGTCGCGCGGGTACCGGCATATTGCCGGTCTGGATGAGGCCGGACGTGGGCCTCTGGCCGGTCCTGTGGTCGCAGCGGCGGTGTTATTACCGCGACGATGTCGCCTGCCGGGGCTCAACGATTCCAAACAGATCGTCGAATCGGACCGTGTTCGGCTCTTTGCTGAAATTGTTCGCCGCGCCACCGGTGTCGGCATCGGCGCTGCGACGGAGGCGGAGATCGATCGCCTGAACATCCTTCAAGCCTCTCTGCTGGCGATGCGTCGTGCGTTGATGGCGCTTCCGGTCCAACCGGACTTTCTGCTCCTGGATGCGGTCACCCTCTCCGGCCTTTCAATTCCCCAGCGCCCCATCATCAAAGGCGATGGACTGTCATTTTCCATTGCGGCAGCCTCGATTGTGGCCAAGGTGACGCGAGACCGCTTGATGGTCGAATACCACCGGTGGTACCCCCAATACAATTTTGCCGAGCATAAAGGCTATGGAACGCCGGAGCATCTGCGCTTGCTTCGCGAGCATGGGCCCTGTGCGATTCACCGGCGGAGTTTCGCGCCCGTGCAGCGCTTCTTTGCGGAAGATAGGACGGCAGGCCTCTCGCCGGCCGATGAGCGTGAGAGCCTACTCGACTGATGCGTGATCGACGTCGCCTGCTCGGAGATGAAGGGGAAGCGCAAGCCGAGGCCTATCTTCGCCGACAGGGGTTTCGAATCCTGGGCCGAAATGTGCGATCCCCGTTGGGCGAACTCGATCTGATCGCGGATCACGAGGGCACTCTGGTGTTTGTCGAAGTCAAACGCCGGCGATCAGGCGCCTATGGCGGCGCAATCGAAGCCGTGGATGCGCGCAAACGCGCTAAGCTCATTCAACTGGCTTCTCAATATCTCGCACAGCATCGCCTTCACGATCGCGCCTGTCGATTTGACGTGGTCTTGATTCAAGACGATGCTGGAACCGGTACAGCCGTGCAACATATTGCGAATGCATTCGACGTCGCAGGGGATGATCTGCGATGGTAGGATGCCGTTGAGTTGCTGAGAGGCGTGCCGAGCCTGCGTCGCGCAGGCCATGCGGAAAAGGCCGGCATCGTGCTGCGTTTTGACCGCTACCGTTGTCACCATTCATGATTCAACTTTTTCACGTCTCAAAATACTACGATCGCCGCCCGGCTCTTTCCGATGTCACACTGGAAATCGAGAAGGGTGAATTTGTGCTGTTGATGGGGCCCAGCGGTGCGGGAAAGTCGACGCTGCTCAAGCTGTTGATCGTGGCGGAGCGCCCGGAGGAAGGCCAGATTCTCGTGCAGGGTCGCAGTCTCTCGAAGCTGCGTCCATCCGAAATTCCCGTGCTGCGTCGTAAAGTGGGCGTGGTCTTGCAAGACTTCCGGCTCCTGCCCAAGAAAACCGTGTTCGAGAATGTGTCGCTGCCGTTGTTGGTACAGGGCGCGTCCACGACGGACATCCGGCGCAAAGTCGCGGAGGCGCTGCGTGCGGTCGGCCTGGATCACAAAAAAGATCTCTTTCCGCCCGGTCTGTCGACGGGAGAGCAGCAACGAATTTGCATTGCCCGCGCCATCGTCAATGGCCCGATCATGCTGCTGGCCGATGAGCCGACAGGAAATTTGGATCCTGAGTTGACGAGCGAAATTATCGAGTTGTTCAAGTCGATCAATGCGCGGGGAACGACGATCATCGTCGCCACGCATGATCCCAATGTGTTGGCGCAGGTCAATCGACGGGTGATCGTCCTGGATCAGGGCAAAGTGGTGTCCCGGGAGCAGGGGGCTTCGTGAGGCGCTTGCTGTATCTCTTGCGAGAGGCCGTCGCCAACGTCTTGACGAATCGGACCACCACCCTGGTTGCGGTCGCGACGACGGCCTTTACGTTCGCCTGTGTCGGCGTCTTTTTATTGCTCTATGTGAATTTGAAGACGATGGCCTCCTCACTCGAACAGGATATTCAGGTCATGGTGTATCTGCAGGACGACCTCACCGAGCAGGCCCGACAGGACATCGAGCAACAATTAAAGATCGATCGGGCGATCGCATCATTGACATTTGTGTCCAAGGAACGGGCGCTCGCTGATTTTCAGGCCCAATTTCCCTCGGAGTCGCGCCTGCTGCAGGGACTCGGGCAAAACCCGCTTCCCGCCTCATTTGTTATCACGTTGGCCCCGGAGTCTCGCTCCTCCGATGCCATGCGGCGCTGGGCTAATCGAACCCAACTGATTCCCGGCGTCAGTCAAGTTCAGTATAACCAGGAGTGGGTGGAGGCCTTGGCGGGCATTGTCCGATACATTGAGGTGGCGGCCATTATTGTCGGCGTGATCTTGTCGGCTGCCTCGGTGACCATCATCGCAAATACCATTCGCCTGGCCCTCTATTCCCGCCGCGAGGAAATCGACATTCTGGGATTGATCGGCGCGAGCACGACGTTCATCCGCGTGCCGTATTTGCTGGAGGGTGCGGCATTGGGGCTTTGTGGCAGTGCCCTTTCCCTGGTGATCTTAAAGAGCGGGTTTGAGTTGTTCCGGCATCAAATTCACTCCGCCACGCGATTTCTGGGTGTCGATGCGCTGCTGACCTTTTTTTCATTCGACATGTGTCTGGTACTCATGCTGGTGGGACTCTTTCTAGGGTGTGCCGGCAGCTTCCTCTCGCTGCTGCGTTTTGGAGAGGGGCGGGCATGACACGGATGCAGTGGGGATGGGTGGTGTTGAGCGTCCACGTGGCGTTGTCGATCACTGCGATGCCGGCACATGCCGAACGGAAGGATTCGTATGCGGATAAGATCGAGCAGGAAAAGAAAACGCTGGAAAAATTGCGCGGAACGATCGTCGAGAAACGGAAGAAGGCCGACGAGGCTGAAAAAAAGCGCGAGTCGATACTCCAGGGACTGCAGTTGCTGGACGAGCGCCTGGTGCGGTATCGGCAGGAACACCAGGATACTGTCAGAAAGCTGAAAAAAAAGGATGTGGAAATCGAGCAGATGAGCGTGCAGTTGAGCCGTCTGTCCGAACGGATCGATGAACGGCAGGATGCCATTGCCGCCCGATTGCGGGTTCAATATGTCGAGGGGCGGTTTTGGCAGCTGAAGACCCTTCTCGCCGCCAGTTCATCCGGTGACTTTCAGCGCCGGTTCCGGTATCTCTCCGCCGTGACGCAACGGGAATACGACATCATGGAGACTTATCGAAAGGATGCCGAGCGGATCGCCGAGGTGGAGCGGAGCCGAGAGGAAGCGCGGCAGGGAATTTTTGCCTATAAGGTCAGCACAGAGGAAAAGCTGGCGCAGATTCAGGGGCTCAAGAAGCAGAAACGCGTCTATCTTGCGAAAATCACGCAGGAAAAGGAGTCGCATGATCGGGCGGTGGAGGAGCTGGAGCGCTCCGCGAGTCGAGTCGATAGCTTGTTGAAGGAGCTGGAGACCAGGCGACGAGCCGCCTTGGCGAACCGTCCTCCATCGGCCGGAGCAGGGCTTCGGGCGCTGCGAGGCACGCTGTTGTGGCCGACAGACGGGCAGGTCGTGTCGTACTTTGGCCGGCAAAAGCACCCAACCTTCAACACGTACATTCAGCGAAAAGGGATTGAGATTCGCGCAGTGGAAGGGAGTATTATACGATCGGTGCTTGCCGGTCAGGTTGTCTATGCGGACTGGTTGAAAGGCTACGGACTCGTTATAATCATGGATCATGCCAACGGAGTGTTTTCGCTCTACGCCCACGCGTCCAAAATTTTGACGTCGGTGGGCGCCCGGATTGAGGCGGGAGATGCGATCGGAGAAACGGGCGACACCGGCATGACGGGTGAAAATACGCTCTATTTCGAGCTGCGCGAGGGGGCAGAACCGGTGGATCCCCTGGTGTGGCTGTCAAAGCGGTAGGCCTCGGGAAGGAAGGAACCCACGTATGGAACAGCGGCGGAGCCGGCGGTGGTTATATCTTTTGCTGATGGTGACGGTAGCTCTTGGATTCGGGATCGTCCTGGAAAAGGGTCTGGAGCGGACCGGCCACGCGTCTGAAACCTATGAAGAGCTGCGTACCTTTTCCGAGGTGTTGACCCAGGTACAAAAACACTATGTCGATGACACCAAGGTGAAAGACCTCGTGCAAGGGGCGATTCGGGGAATGTTGTCGACGCTGGATCCTCACTCCGCCTATATGACGCCTGAAATGTATAAAGAGATGCAAGTCGAGACGAAGGGCGAATTCGGCGGCGTCGGCATTCAGATCGGGGTGAAGGAAAACCGGTTGGCCGTGATCTCGCCGATCGAAGGCACTCCCGCGCACAGGGCCGGGATCAAGGCCGGTGATTTCATTACCAAGGTGAACGACGAACCTACCAAAGATTTGACGCTGATGGATGCCGTGCAGAAAATGCGCGGCCCGAAGGGCACGAAAGTGAACCTGACCATTCAGCGGGACGGCACCGCGGATCCTCTCGCCTTTTCATTGGTTCGGGATACCATCAAGATTGAAAGCGTCAAGTTTAAGGTGCTCGACAACACGATCGGATATGTGCGCTTGACCCAGTTCCAGGAAGCCACAGGAAGAGATCTCGGGCGGGCCTTGAAGCAATTTAAGGAACAGAAGGTTCAGGGGACGATTCTCGACTTGCGTAACAACCCCGGCGGGTTATTGACGGCGGCGGTCGATGTCTCTGAGCAGTTTGTGGGGAACGGGAAGCTGATCGTCTATACGAAGGGGCGCGAGGGAAAAAAGGACGAGTGGTTCTCGAAAACGAAGGAGACGCTGGAAGATTCCCCGATGATCATCCTGGTCAATGAAGGCTCTGCTAGCGCATCCGAGATTGTCGCCGGTGCCTTGCAGGACTGGGGTCGCGCGGTCATCGTCGGAACCACCTCATTCGGCAAGGGGTCCGTGCAGACGATTCTCCCGCTGGGCGATGGCTCAGGGCTTCGGCTTACCACGGCCAAGTACTACACTCCCAAGGGACGTTCGATTCAGTCCACCGGGATCACGCCGGATATTGTCGTAAAGCTGCAGGCGCAGACGGTGGCGAAAGCAGGCGACAAAGACGCGAAAGAAGCTGAGCCGAAGTCGGCGAAAGCTCCGGCCGCCGGCAAAGACCAGGCCTCTCCCAAGCCGGCCGATGAATCTGCGCATAAAAACGGCGCGGTGTCGTTGGGCGATGCAGGCGGGGATATTTCCGTGGAGGACGATGTTCAGTTGCAGAAGGCGGTTGAGTTGCTGAAGACGTGGAAGATCTTCAAGGAGCTTCGACCGGCGGCGTAACTGCGGTGAATGCACGCTGCCGGCGGATTGCTGCCAGTAGTTCGTCTTCCGATCCTGAAAATCCTGGTTGCGTCCTCAAGAGGTGGGACGCAACCAGGGATTCCAGATCCATCAACGTGCGAATGTTCAGCCGAAAGTAGAGATAACTCACCAGCGCATCAGACAGGCCCGGCAACGAGGCCCATTCAGCGACTTCATTTGGGAGCGGAGTTCTGAGTTCTTCATAGGCGCGAATCGTTCCTGTCGCGAGAAACTCTTCGATTTTTCCTGCCAAGTCCTTGCCAATCCCCGGAATCTCCTGCAGCTGACGACGGGCCGCTAAATCGGTGAGGTCACCGGTAATCGTCAGGATGGTATCAGCCGCCTTTCGGTACGCGCGTACCCGGTAGGGATTTGCCCGTTGGGCCGCGAGTAAATTGGCCATGGCGCGAAAGATCTGGGCGAGCTGATTGAGTCGGTCATCCATGGTGACGAGCGGCATCGAGCGTGATGGCCCATTGTGGGGGAATGCCTGTCAAACGGCAAGGCCCGTCCGGCCTTGGTTGACAACCGCTTTTCCCGTTTCATAGGATGATTCGACGCATCAAGGAGTGGTTGTGACGATCCAGGTCAATGGCGAATCCCGCGCAATCGGCAACGAGCATACGGTGGCAGCTTTGTTGCGCGAGTTGGACATTCGAGCCGACCGGGTGGCCGTTGAATTGAACTTGGAGATTCTGGACCGGAAGGATTTCGATACCCGCGGTCTTCGTGAAGGGGACCGGGTAGAAATATTGAGCTTCATTGGCGGCGGAGCGGAATAAGGG
>DAONAB010000007.1:9468-26609 GCA_035400805.1 Nitrospira sp.
GCGGAATAAGGGATGGATACGATGAATGATCGGTTGGTGATCGCCGGCAGGGAATTTCAATCGCGGTTGTGGGTTGGGACGGGGAAGTACAAAGATTTCGCGGAGACCAAAAAAGCGATCGACGCGTCCGGCGCCGATGTGGTCACCGTCGCGGTGCGCCGGGTGAATATTACGGATCGTTCCAAGGAAAACCTTCTCGACTATCTCGACCCGAAGAAATATATCATTCTCCCGAATACCGCCGGTTGTTACACGGTGGAAGATGCCGTGCGGTATGCCAGATTGGCGCGCGCGGCCGGCGTCTCTGATCTGGTGAAGCTGGAAGTGATCGGCGACGAGAAAACCCTCTTTCCGGATACAGCAGGATTGATCGAAGCGGCGAAGATCCTCATCAAAGAAGGATTCATCGTCTTGCCCTATACGAACGATGATCCGATCGTCGCTAAGAAACTGGTGGATATCGGGTGCCCTGCGGTCATGCCGCTGGCCGCTCCGATCGGCTCCGGTCTCGGCATCCGCAATCCGTACAACCTGAAAATCATCATGGAAACGGTCAAGGTGCCGATCATCGTCGATGCCGGAGTGGGAACGGCTTCAGATGCGGCACTCGCGATGGAGTATGGCGCCGATGCGGTCTTGATGAATACCGCCATTGCCGGCGCGCAAGATCCGATTGCGATGGCGGAAGCGATGAAATATGGCGTGTGGGCCGGCCGACTGGCGTACAAGGCCGGTCGGATTCCGCGCAAACTCTACGCCACGGCCAGCAGCCCCATTGAGGGCATGCTCTAACAGGTCTGAGTCAAACGTTGCGAACGGGAAGCCGACCGTTCGCGGGTGATTCGATGCATTTCTTCAGCCATCATCATTCAGAATTCACCACGTCCCCCTGATGTCCCCTGTCGATTTCCGTCTGTACCTCGTCACTGATCGTCATCAAACCGCCGGGCGTCCGCTCGCATCCGTCCTGGCGCAGGCTGTCCGCGCGGGCGTGCGCGCAGTGCAGCTCCGCGAGCGTGATCTGCCGATTCGCGAGCTGTATGCACTAGCACAGGTACTTCAGCGTGAGTTGCCGGATGCCCGGCTGTTCATCAACGATCGCGTCGATGTGGCCGTGGCCTTGCGTACCGGAGGTGTGCATTTGCGCGAGAGCAGTCTGCCCGCGGGAGTGGTGCACGATCTGCTATGGCCCTCGCAGCTGCTGGGAGTCTCAGTGCATTCGCTTGACGGCGTGATGGCGGCTGAACAGCAAGGGGCGGACTTCGTCGTGTTGGGGCCCATCTATGACACTCCGTCGAAGCGTGTCTACGGGCCGCCGATTGGGTTACGTATTCTCGAACAGGCTGCGCAGAAAGTGCAGGTGCCGATCTTTGCTATCGGCGGGATCACGGCGACTCGCGCACGCACGGTACGACAGGCGGGCGCGTTCGGCGTCGCGGTGTTGTCGTCGATTTTAGGCGCGGAGAATATCGAGCAGGCGACGCAGGAACTACTTTCCGCAATCGAGATCGAGTCGTGACGCGCACGGTTCGACAGGCGAGTAGTCGTCCCATCAACGACGCTCCCGCTGCTGTTGACCACCCTATATGCGGATGATAGAATCCGAAACAGTAGTGATGACCGTCATGGACAAGGATTTTCATCCATCCGACGAGTGGGGCGATGGCCGAATCAAAAGGGAGTTCAGGCCGACTCCGGTCCTTCCGTGATTCCGTCAAGCGCCTGACTCAGTCACTTTCTGACGGAGATGGAGCCGTGACGCACAAGAACGACGAACATGCCCGCGAAGTAGAAAAGCTTCGTGCCCAAATCCAGTCGATGGAGGAGGAAATTCGGCGGCTCTACCAGTCACGCTACCAACTCGAGCAAACGACGAAGCAGAATGAGAAGCTCGTCGCCACCCTCCAAGAAGCCAAATCACAAATCGAAACACTGCGAGCCGAAGTCGAGAAGCTGACGGCTCCACCCTCGACGTACGGCATCTTTACTAGCCTGGATACCGATGGAACCGGGAATGTCTATGTCTCCGGGCGGAAGATGAAGGTGAGCCTGCACCCTTCCATCAAGGCAAAGGAACTGCGCAAGGGGCAGGAAGTCATTCTCAACGAAGCCTTGAACATCATCGCGGTGCGCGGGTTCGACGTACAGGGTGAAGTGGTGCGGTTGAAGGATGTGCTCGAAGGCAACCGCGCGCTCGTGACGTTGCACTTCGACGAAGAGAAGGTGGCGGAGCTTGGTGAACCGTTGCTGAACGAGCGTCTGAGCGTCGGCGATCACCTCTTGTATGATCCGCGCTCGGGCTGCGTCATTGAAAAACTGCCCAAATCGGAAGCCGAAGAATTGGTGCTCGAAGAAGTGCCGGATGTGGACTACGAACACATCGGGGGGCTTCAGAAAGAAATCGAACAGGTACGCGATGCGGTGGAGCTCCCGTTCCTGTACCCGCATATTTTCGCCAACTATAAATTGAGCGCGCCGAAAGGGGTGTTGCTCTACGGTCCCCCTGGTTGCGGGAAGACTCTGATCGCAAAAGCCGTCGCGAGTTCAATTGCGAAAAAGCTCGGGCATTTGAAGGACCGGCAGCTGCGCAGCTATTTCCTGCACGTGAAAGGTCCCGAACTGCTGAATAAGTATGTCGGCGAGTCGGAGCGGCAGGTGCGTGAGGTGTTCAAGAAGGCGAAAGAACGCGCCGATGACGGCCATCCCGTCATTGTCTTTTTCGACGAAATGGATGCTCTGTTCCGCACTCGCGGCACCGGCATTTCGTCGGACATCGAGTCGACTATCGTCCCGCAGTTTTTGTCCGAGATCGATGGCGTCGAGCGACTGACGAATGTCATCGTCATCGGGGCCAGCAATCGCCAGGACTTAATCGACCCCGCGGTGTTACGTGCGGGCCGACTGGATGTGAAGGTAAAGGTGGGCCGGCCCGATGCGACGGCGGCCCGGGATATTTTTTCCAAATACGTGTCGACAGATCTTCCCTTCGCAGAGGAAGACCTGGCGCGGCACGGCGGAGATGCCCGAGCACTCGTCGACTCTCTGATGAATCTCACCGTCGATGCCATGTATGCCACAACCGACGAAAACAAATTTATTGAAGTCACGTACGCAAACGGCGAAAAGGAAGTGCTGTATTTTAAGGATTTCGCCAGCGGCGCCCTCATTGAAGGCATCGTCTCGCGCGCCAAAAAATTTGCCGTCAAACGCGCCATTGCCCAAGAGGGAAGCGGCCTGCGGGCCGATGACCTGATCCGGGCGATTCGCGAAGAGTTCAAAGAGCACGAAGACTTGCCGAACACGACCAATCCCGACGATTGGGCGAAAGTCGCCGGGAAAAAAGGTGAGAAGATCGTCCATCTCCGGACCATCAGCGGCGGGCCGTCAGAGGCGCGCCAAATCGAAACCGTCAGCACGGGCCACTACCTGTAGGCGCGCGATCTTTCATGAACGAGACTCATTCGCACAGCCTGTCCCGTGTCATCGGCACGGAGACTGAATTCGGTATTGCCAGCCGGGATCCGAACGCAGCCGATCCGGTGGCCAATTCCATTCATGTGATCGGGTATTACCCGAATCTTCCCGCGCCTCAAGCGGTGTGGGACTATGAAAATGAAAACCCCTTGCTGGATGCTCGCGGGTTCGAGGTCGATGGGGAACGGGAGCGGCCCGGGCCAGACTACAACCGGCAACTCAATAAGGTCTTGGCCAACGGCGGTCGGTTGTATGTCGACGGCGCGCATCCGGAATACTCCACGCCTGAATGCTCCAATGCCAGAGAAGTCGTGGCCTTCGAGCGGGTCGGTGAACGCATCATTGCGCAGGCTCTGGCCGGGATTACGGAAGCGCGCGGCCGCGATCAATTCGTCCTCTACAAGAATAACTCGGACGGGAAGGGGAATAGCTACGGGTATCACGAGGACTATCTCGTCTCGCGAACCGTGTCATTCGATCGCATCACGCAGGTGCTCACCCCGTTCCTGGTGACACGGTCCATTTATGCCGGGTCGGGCAAGGTGGGTGCGGAAAACCAGACCCCATCCGTCGATTATCAGATCTCCCAGCGGGCCGATTTTTTCGAAACCCTCGTCGATCTCAACACCATGGTCCGGCGACCGATCATCAATACCCGCGACGAACCGCATTCCGATGCGGTCAAATACCGGCGCCTGCACGTGATCGTCGGGGACGCCAACATGGCGGAGTTATCTACTTACCTTAAAGTCGGTACGCTGTCGATTGTACTGGACTTACTGGAGGCCGGCGCGGATCTTCCCCGCATCAGTCTCGCCGACCCGGTAAGCGCCATCAAACAGGTGTCTCGGGATGTGCAGGTGAAGGAGAGCCTGAAGCTGACCGACGGCACGGCATCGACCGCGATTGCGGTACAGCGGGCGTACCTCAAGGCGGCTCAGACTTACTATGCCTGTCACGAGCTCAATCAAGTCACGAAAGACATCCTGGTGCGGTGGGAAGATGTGCTCGATCGCCTGGAACGGGACCCGCGTTCCTTGGTACGGGAGTTGGACTGGGTCGCCAAACGGTACTTGATTGAGTCCTACATGGACCGCAAGTCTTGCGGGTGGGACGATCCGCGCGTGCGACTCATGGATTTGCAGTATCATGATGTCCGTCCGGAACGAGGGTTGTACTACACCCTGGAGCGCAGTCATAGGATTGAGCGGGTCGTGTTGGAACATGAAATTGCGCGGGCGGAGCTGAATCCTCCGTCGGGAACCAGGGCCTATTTCCGAGGCCAGTGCGTCAAGAAATACCCGAATGCCGTCTACGGGGTGAGCTGGACGTCGGTGCTTTTTGATGTCGGGCAGAATAAAATCAAGCGGATTCCGCTCATGGACCCCCTGCGCGGCACTGAAGCGCTGACGGGGGAACTCCTGGCTCACGCGGACACTGCGGCAGCACTGCTCGAAAAATTGTCAACCTGACTGCGACCATCACATGAACCCTATGTCCTTTCTTCCCTATCATGACGGCTCCAGTTTCTTCGATTTTCTCACCCAGCACCATCCCGAGTTACGGCCAGGCGTACACGACGTGACGATGCCGCGTGCAGGGGTTCCGGTGGACCTCGGCCGACCGGGCACGCTCCCGGTTCCGCACGGAACCACGGTACTCGCATTAAAATATCGCGACGGGGCGATTATTGCCGGAGACCGACGCGCGACGGAAGGGTTTCAGATCGCCGATCGTCGGATTGAAAAAGTGTTCCGCATCGATGAGTATTCCGCCATGGCTATTGCCGGTGCGGCCGGACCTTGTATTGAGATGGCCAAGCTCTTTCAGACCGAGCTCGAACATTATGAAAAGCTGGAAGGGGTTCAGCTATCCTGCGAGGGCAAGGCCAACAAGCTGGGACAGATGGTGAAAGCCAATCTGCCGATGGTGTTTCAGGGTTTGGTCGTGATGCCGCTCTATGTCGGGTACGATCTGAAACGAAAAGAAGGTCGTATTTTCAAATATGACATTACGGGTGGTCGTTACGAAGAGTCCGACCACCATTCCATCGGCTCCGGCGGTAAAGATGCGCGTAATACCATGCGGGAACATTACCGGCCCGGGCTCGATGAAGAAGCCGCACTCCGCGTCGGACTGCTTGCGTTGTACAATGCGGCGGACGAGGACGTGGGCACGGGAGGTCCGGATCTGGTTCGAGGAATCTATCCGACGGCGAAGATCGTCAGCGAGGCGGGTATCACTGACGTGCCGGAATCACGCGTCCGTGCCTTGTACGAAACCATGATTGCGGAACGAAGGAGAATTTAGTCGATGCCGTTGCCCTACTACGTCTCCCCTGAACAGATGATGCAGGATAAGGCGGAGTATGCCAAAAAGGGCATCGCCAAGGGACGGTCCATTATTGCCTTGGAATATGTCGACGGTATTGTACTAG
This sequence comes from Nitrospira sp., assembly GCA_035400805.1. Classification (GTDB taxonomy): domain Bacteria; phylum Nitrospirota; class Nitrospiria; order Nitrospirales; family Nitrospiraceae; genus Nitrospira_A. The sequence goes on from DAONAB010000007.1 coordinate 15,380, forward strand.
CGGCGGACAATCCCAGTTCTTCTCTGCACAAGGTTTCCGAAGTGTATGATCGGATCGCGTTTGCCGGGGCGGGCAAATATAGCGAATTCGAGCATCTCCGCAAGGCGGGCATACGCCACGCCGATCTGACCGGCTATATGTACAGCCGGGAAGACGTGAGTGCACGGACCCTGTCGAACGCCTATTCCCAAAGTTTGGGGACGGCCTTCAGCACGGATGTGAAGCCGCTGGAAGTGGAAATCCTCGTGGTGCAAGTCGGGGTCAACGGCCAGCCGAATGAAATCTTCCGCATCTCATTCGACGGCAGCATTGTGGATGAAAAGAGTTTCGCGGTAATCGGCGGGCGATCAGAAGCGGTGCAGCAATATTTGCGTGAGCATGCGACCCCGCAGCCCCCGACGCTGAAAGACGGCCTGCGGCGTTGTCTCTCCGCCCTTGAGCAGGTCGCTACACAGAAAATTCCTTCTGAAAATCTCGAAGTTGCCGTGTTAGATAGAAACCGCCAGGGGCGCAAGTTCCGACGATTGACCAGCGCCGACATCTCTCTCCTGTTCGTGTAAGGCTCTCCTGCCTCCTCCAGGGGCGACCTCCAACGTAGCCGATGAATGGTCCGGTCATGTTCCGACCGTGCCGGGTGCCGAATGCCTATCGGAGTCTGTTGAAGCCACCGGCGTCAGGGTGTATCCTGACAAGAGTCGCTCTGAGGGAATACGCCTCCATGCAACAGCGAATTTTCGGCCTTGAAAACGAGTATGGCCTGATTTTTTCTCCGAACGGGAAGATCTATCTTCCGATGGAGAAAGTACTCGGCTATATCTTTGAAGGGCTGATTCCGAACAGCTGGCCGTCCAACGCGTTTCTGGTCAACGGCGCGCGATTCTATCAAGATACCGGCTGCCATCCCGAATACTCGACGCCTGAATGCGACAACATTCTCGATCTGGTCATTCACGATAAAGCCGGCGAGCGCTTGCTCGAAGCCTGTTTGCCGGCGGCCGAGGAGCGGTTGCGCGAAGAGGGCCTCTCCGGCGAAATCTATATTTTCAAGAACAATACCGACTCGCTTGGGAACACGTATGGATGTCATGAAAACTACCTCATGCGCCGGGACGTGGATTTCTGGAAGGTGACCGAGCAACTCATCCCGTTTTTCGTGACCCGGCAGATTTATTCCGGCGCGGGCAAGGTGTTGAAGGTTTCCGGCAAGCCGCAGTACTTCATCTCCCAACGCGCGCAGCACATCCACGAAAAGACGTCCTCCTCCACGACGTCTTCGCGCAGCATCATCAATACGCGGGACGAGCCCCATGCCGATGCGGAAAAGTATCGACGGCTTCATATCATCGTGGGGGATTCCAATATGTCGGAGTATGCCACCTATTTGAAGGTCGGCACCGCCACGTTAGTCCTATCCATGATCGAATCGGGGTTTGCCGTGACCGGCATGGAACTCGAAGACCCTGTGAAAGCCATCCGCGAAATCTCCCGCGATCCCACGTTGAACAAGAAGGTGAAGCTGGATGACGGCCGGCAGATGACCGCGATCGAGATTCAGCGCGTCTACGTCAAGCGCGCGACGGAATTTCTGGCCGCACAGGATCATGATCCGGTGTTAGATGACGTGCTTGAGAAGTGGATTTCTGTGTTGGATCGCCTGGAAGAGGATCCGATGCAGCTCGTGCATGAGGTTGACTGGGTGATGAAAAAGCATCTCATTCAATCGTACACGGACAAAAAAGATTGCGGGTGGGATGATCCGAGAGTGTTTCTGTTGGATTTGCAATTTCATGACGTGAAACGTACGCGTGGGCTGTATTATTTAATGGAGAATCGTGGCATGGCCACCAGGATCGTGGAGGAAGAGGCGGTGCAACGGGCCATGTCGGTGCCGCCCCAGACCACCAGGGCGAAAGTCCGCGGCGATTTTATCCGGTTTGCACGCGCGAAGAATCGATCCTATACGGTCGACTGGACCTATCTCAAATTGAACGGGTACTGGGAAGAAACGATTCTCTGCATGGATCCGTTCAGCGCAGTCAATCGGCGGGTCGAAGAATTATTGTCGCAGGTCTCCGGTGCGCGATTGTACCGATGAGGCGGGTCGATGGAGTGAATCGAGCCAAGACCATGTCGTTTCTCGATCGCTTTCTCATCATCTCGGTCGTGCTGCTCGCCAGCGTGTTTCCTGTTGAGCTCTTTCCGAACACGGGACCCGTCCCTCGCGGTGGAGACGGGCAATTCAGCGGCAAGCAGGGGCAGGTCGTCGTGGTGAGCGTGCCGGATCTGAAGGAGGCCGCCAGCGTCAAAGGGAAGTTCCTGGGCCGCACCGTGACGCTGTTCCCGAATCCCGCCGTCGGTGGAACGGGCTACATCGGATTACTGGGAATCGATTTGCAGGATGAACCGGGCACGCATGAGCTGACGATCGATGCGCAGTCAGGCGAGCAGACCAGGCACTTTTCCTATCAAGTCATGGTCGTGAAAGAGAAGTTTGCCGTCGAACATCTCAAATTGCCCAAGGATAAAGTCGACCTCGATGAAAAGGCCACCGCACGCTGGAAGGCCGAGCAAGAACAGGTTCGCAAGTCGTTAGCCGAAGAGTCGGCGATGCGTCTCTGGCAGGCAGGGTTTGTCGAGCCGGTTCACGGGAAACGGACCGGCATTTTCGGCAGTGTCCGGATTATGAACGGGCAGCCCAGAAATCCGCACAACGGAGAGGATATCGGCGCGCCGATGGGGACCGACGTCATGGCCAGCAATGACGGGGTGGTGCGGCTCGTCGTCGATCATATTTTCTCGGGGCGAGGCATTTTTGTCGATCATGGCCTCGGTCTGTATTCGATGTATTTTCACCTGTCGGAGACGCTGGTCAACGAAGGTGATCTGGTCAAGGCCGGCCAGGTGATCGGAAAGGTGGGCGCCACAGGACGAGCCACGGGCCCGCATCTCCACTGGGGCATGAAAGTCAACGGGGCTCGGGTCAATCCCTATGCCCTCCTCGATTTGCCCTTTCCGAAGAATCCCGCCGCCGCTCGCCCGGTACTGGCTGCGCCGTCGGCTCCCTCTCAGGAAGAATCCACCCCGACCGCAGTCGGCGGTGATGGCCGATAGGCCACCTCTCAGGCTCGTTCCTCCTTGCTCTTCGCCCCGTTCAACAGCGCTTCAGGGTAAGTGCGACGTATCCTTGCAGATCCCCTGCCGGGTATGCGGTTCCAGCGCGGTGGCCACGGCTTTCGTCAGCGACTCGGGGGTGTAAGGTTTGGGTAAAAATGCCATCTGGGTATCGAAGGTTTTCAGAAGGGGTTCGTCCCGGCCGGAATAGCCTGACGTGAGGATGACTTTGATATCCGGTTGAAGGCCCTGGAGCTCCCGAGCCAGCTGCGCGCCGCCCATGCCCGGCATCACCATATCGGTGACCAGCAGGGCGATGTGACGACCCTGCCGCCGCACCATTTCTAAGGCTTCTTCTCCTGATCGCGCTGCCAGGACATGATAGTGCTGGGCCACCAGTACGGTATGGGCCAGTCCTCTCACCATATCGTTGTCTTCCACCAGCAGAATGGTCTCCGACTGTTCGCTCATCGCCTTCGGCAGCGGCATCGCGCGGGGCGAATCAGTGTCTTCCTCTAAGCGCGGCAGGTAAATCGTGAAGCTGGTGCCTTTTCCCACCTCACTCGTGATCCCCACGGTGCCGCTGCTCTGGCGCACGATCCCGTAGACTGTTGACAGTCCGAGGCCCGTCCCCTTGCCCAATTCCTTGGTCGTAAAAAACGGTTCGAAGACATGGGCCAGTGTTTCTGCGCTCATGCCGCATCCCGTATCGCGAACGGCCAGGGTGACGTAGGGACCGGGAGGTAAGGGGTCAGGCCAAAAGGGATCGGAATGGGAGATCACCACTTCGGCGGTTTCCAGTTCGAGCCGTCCGCCATGGGGCATGGCGTCCCTGGCGTTGACGACCAGATTCATCACAACTTGCTCAATCTGACCGGGATCCGCTTTGATTCGTCCCAGGGTCGGATCCAGAGTCAGCACGAGATGAATATCCTCGCCGATCACCCGCTTCATAAGTTCGACGATATCGCTGACGCGCTCATTGAGGTTCAGGGCCTGCCGTTCCACGACCTGGTGGCGGGTAAAGGCCAGCAATTGGCGGGTGAGTCCGGTGGCCTTGTTGCCGGCTTCCCTGATCTGCGCCATGCCTCGTTGTGCCCGTGAGGTCAGGCCAGGCTCGTCCATCAAGAGCTCGGCCCAACTATTGATAATGGTCAGCAGGTTATTAAAGTCGTGTGCCACGCCTCCCGCCATGCGCCCCAGAGCTTCCATCTTCTGTGCCTGCCGCAATTGCCGTTCTAAGTCTTTCCGATTCAAAAATTGGCTGATCATGGCGCCGAGTTCGGCAATACGTTCCATGCGGGACACAGCAGGGTGGAGTACTTCGACCGTAAAAAACTCCATAATGCCCAAAATTTCTTTGCCTGTATGGATCGGGAATGCGATGGCGCCATGAAGATCGGCCTTTTGCGCTGCGTCATGCGCGGGGAAGCCTGCCTCATGCACAAGATCAGGGCAGAAGGCCGGGGCGTTCGTCTTCCACGCTCTTCCGGCCACTCCCATGTCCTGTCGCAGGAACAGGGGACGATAGGCCTGCGCGAAGTGCTCGCTTTGTTGCCCTGAGGGATGCCAGAGTGCATTGCAGCGTAAAGCCGAGTGTTGAGTATCGACGAGCCAGAGTGCTCCCAACGACCAGCCTTGCAGTTCGCACATCGCGCGAAGGATTTTCGGCACGGCCTCATTCAAGGACACGGACTCTTCCAGCGCCAGGCCGACGGTCAGTTGAACCGCATGCATCGTTTCGGCTTGCCGGCGGTCGGAAATATCGGTTTTGGCCCCGATCATCCGGTAGGGTGTCCCGGCATAATTTCGAAGCACGTAGCCATGGTCGATGACATAGGCATAAGTGCCGTCTGTTCGGCGAAAACGGTACTCCGCCCTCCACAAATTGGTATCCGACTGCAGCGTCTGGTTCAGGCCCGCAACAATGGACTTCCGATCCTCGGGATGGATCTGGTCCGCCCACGGAACTCGGCCGCCCTCCCGCTCCGTCAGCCCCGGGCCATAGACGGTTTGATAGGCATCGTTGAACCACGTCTCGCCGGAAGTGATGTCCCAGTCCCAGATGCCATCTCGAGTCGCGAGGCACGTGAGATGGAATCGCTCTTCGCTTTTCCGGAGCGCCTGCTCAACGCGATGCCGTCCCATCGCATACCGGATGGCGCGTTTCAGCCCATCACCGGTCAATCGGCCTTTCACCAAATAATCCTGCGCCCCGTGCAGGAGAGACTTTTCTGCGACGAGGTCATTGTCGAGTCCCGTCAGCACAATCACGGCCGCCTCATGGGATTGGGCCCGCACTCGTACCAGGGTATCCATTCCCTGGCTGTCCGGTAGAGAAAGATCGACCAAGACGGCGTCGGGAGAGCCCTCGGCGAGTTTCACCAGACCGGTTTCGAGGCGGTCCGCCCAGGCGAGCTGAACATCGTGCGGCGTGTGCTCACAGAGTGCCTCACGAATCAGTTCCGCATCATCCTCATTGTCTTCGATCAGCAACACCTGCATGTGTTACCTCTTGAGCGTGGGAACCTTGGAGACGAGCGTCCAATAGAGTTCGAACTCTTTGACGACGGCGATAAATCGGGTGAAGGTGACCGGCTTGCGAATGTAGGAGCAGGCGCCTTGTTCGAACGACCGCACAATATCCTCTTCCCGCTCGCTGACCGTCAGGATGACGACGGGCAGGGCGCGAAATCGAGAATCCGATTTGATTTCCGCCAGCACCTCGAGCCCCGTCTTTTTCGGCATATTGATGTCCAACAGGACCATGCCGGGAAGCGGGCATTGGTGAAAGGGACCTTCTCCACGCAGGTAGGCCATCGCCTCGGCGCCATCCCGAACCACGGCGACGCGGTTCGTCATGTTCACGGTTTCGAACGCCTCACGGATGAGCAGAATGTCGTCTTCATTGTCTTCAGCGATCAGAATGTCGAATGGTCTCAAGGTCATAGCCCTACCTCTTTCGCAACCTGCCGGTTGATCCCGAATGTGATAAAAAAATCCGATCCGCCGCCCTCACGCGGCAAGACCCACGCACGGCCTCCATGTCGCTCCGCCACTTGCCGGACGATGGCGAGACCGGCGCCCGTTCCTTCGATATCCCGTCCCACTGCCCGCCGGAATAACTCAAAGATGCGCTCACGCTGGTCGGATGGCACTCCGGGGCCGCGGTCGCGTACGACCAAGCCGGAACATTCCGCCCCCTCAGCGTCGATCTCGGTATGGGGCGCAATCTCGATGTCCGGAGGCCTCCCGTCCGCGACAAACTTCAAGGCATTCGAGACGAGGTTGTAGATGCCTTGGACTGCCCAGGTGGTATTGACCCGGAGGCGCGGCAACGGCGCGCACACCGTGATTGCGGCGCCGCTCTCTTTGATGCGGCTTTCCAACCGCCGTAAGACTTCCTGGACGAGCTGCTGCGCGTCGATGTCGTCGACCGGCGGCTCCATCCGCTGGGCGCGAGAGAGGTCTAGAATGTCTGTAAGTAATTGGTCGAGCCGCTGTGTGGCGCGGACGATGCGGCGAAGGAAATCCTGCCCTTTCTCATCAAGCCGGCTCGCATACCGTTCCTGCAGCAGAACCGAAAAACTTTCAATCGCGCGCAACGGTTCCTTCAGGTCGTGCGAGGTCACATAGAGCAGGGTTTCGAGATCCTTATTCTTCTTCAGCACCATGAGTTCAGCCTGACGCCGTTCGGTGATGTCCCGGTTCGTTTCGAGAATCAGGCTGTGGCCGCCTGTTTTCATCAATCCCCACCGGCTTTCCACGAGCAACTCCCGCCCATCTTTGGTGTGGTGATGTAATTCGCCGGTCCAGGCCCCGGTCGTTTCCAATTCAGCGCAAATGGCGTCGAAAGGGCAGGGGAACGTACTTTTCAGCAGCGCGTGGCTGTTTCGGCCGATCGCTTCCGCCCGTGTGTAGCCATACAATTGCTCACAGCCCCGGTTCCAATCCAGAATGCCCCGCTCGGTGTCCCAGGAAAAGATCGGGTCATACGACAGTTCGATGAGCCGGCGTTGCTGACTCAAGATTTCTTCGGCGCGCTTGCGTTCCGTGATGTCTCGGGCAATCGTCGACACGGCCGCCACCTCTCCATTCGCATCGACAATGGGCGACACGGTCAAAGACACCTGGATTGGATGGCCGTCTTTGTGGATACGAACGCTCTCGAATTGTTGGATGCGGATTCCTGCTGTGATCTGCTCGATGAGGATGGCTTCTTCCGCGCGGCGGTCTGGCGGCAGGATTCGGGAGATAGGCTGCCCGATGATCTCTTCACTGGAATAGCCGAACATCAATTCGGCGCTTTTGTTCCAGGAGAGAATCCGTCCGTTCAAGCCCTTGCTCATGACGGCATCGGAAGAGGATTCCACGATAGCAGCGAGCCTGGCCTGGATTTCCTGCGCTTCTTTCCGATCATGGGTGTCGGTGTAGGTGCCCACCCACTTCAGCAGGCGACCATGGTGATCTCGAATGGGCGTCGCGTGCGCATGGAACCAGCGGTAGATGCCATCCGCCCGCTTGAAGCGCAGTTCCGTGTCGAGGGGCTGAATACGAGCCACGGCCTCGCGCCATTGCTCGGTGATTCTCGGGCGGTCTTCGGGGTGCACATGTTGGAGACATCCGGTGCTGAAGGGCTCGTCTGCAGGTCGTCCCGTATACTGCGCCCATCGGGGGCTGAGGTAGTCGCAGGTGCCGTCCGGGAGGCACGTCCAGATCGGCAGCGGCAGAGATTCGACCAGTTCCCGAAAGCGGGTTTCGCTGGCGGCGAGCGCCTCATGGATGTGTGTGCGTTGCACCAGTTCCTGCTCTAAACGGCTATTGGCGTCACGAAGCGCGGCGGTGCGCTCTTCAACCAGGGCCTCCAGCGACTGGTGACTCAGTCGCAGGGCCTGATCTGCGCGTTTGCGATCGGTGATATCAATCAACGTGGAACGGCTCAGCACGTAACGCCCCTGCGAATCTGTCACGGCCGTCGCACTGAGCAGTACGGTGAAGACCGATCCGTCCTTGCGGACCATCTCAAACTCCAAGTCTTTGACCTGGCCTTCCCGGATGAAGCGCGGGAATCGTTCCTTGAACAGGGCGACACTCGCCGGCGTGATCAACTCCGCAAATCGGATTCTCCCGATGAGTTCTGCTTTCGTATAGCCTAACCAATCCACCTCAGTCTGGTTGACCGCCACAATGAGACCGTTCACATCGAGAGAGTGGTAGCCGCAGGGCGCGCGGTCATACAGATCCTGCACCTCTTCTGCGGTCTTCCTGAGCAACTGCGATCGGTCCAGCAGCGCCTTGTGTTCCGCAGCCATCGTGGCGGACTTCAGCAGCTCGGAGGTCAAGCGCTTTTGTCGATCGACGACATAGGCAATGAGTGGAAAGAGGACGATGCTGAACGAACGGCTGACCTGTGGCAGCCAGGTGGGCACTCCCGGCACATCGGCAGCAAACACATACGCCAGATAGGTGAGTCCCGCGCAGCCGGCGGCTACGACGTGAGAACTCCATGGATGGGATGTCCAGGCGGTGAGGACAATCGGGAGGGTATACAGCACCCATCCGGGAATGCCTCGTGGTGTCAGGCAGTCCACCACAAACGTGGCACCGCACAGTGCGGCAATCAATGCGACTATGCCTAGTTCGCGAATGCGAGGCGTCAGCTTGTCGGTCATTAGCCCATAGAGACCATTGCTGGTCATGGGGCTCCTGCTGTGTGGCGCACCGTGCCGTCGCTCAGGTGGACAGAGAGCGATAGATCAATTGTCTTGCTCAGTATGAGTAGGAACAGACAAATTCAACAGATGCGATGTGCCCTAGTGAAATACCTAGGGCTTACCCCGTGAGTATGTTCCAGCCGACGAGATTGGGTATGGCACGAGTGGCCGCGAGTTAGAAATTTGTCTCGATGCTCGAGGGGGTCTTGTTTAACACGGTTGCGGCAGCTCTGGAGAGGGCGGCGTCGTGGGTGTGATCGAGCGCATAGATCCGAAATTGCACCAGTCTCGTGGGGAGAAGGTCAAGAAACTCCTCTAACGGTTCGGTAGAGAGACCCTTGGTGCCGGGATCGTAGACGAGCAGGGGAATCCCGCGCGTATCTTTCGGGTCCGGGCGGGGGTCCAAGGGGGCCATATCGACGCGGAAGGGCAGGCCTTGCAACTTTGTTGGTAACGCTTTCTGAATCTGCTGCTGAAACTGTTCGTGGCTGGGAAAATCCATGCCACGCTCGATGCCCTTTTCCTTCAGCACTGTGCTGTACGCCATTTTCCATTTCACGTCGCGGCTGAGGATATGCGCCCATTCCTGATGCAGCCGACGCAGGCTGCTCTGCCCGGCTTTTTTCCATCGCCGCACATCTTCCAGTAGCGACCAGTCCGTCAGTGTCAGGTACTCGTCCATGTGTTTGGTCGGATTCGACGGGAACAACAGCTTCATGGTGTCGCCGAAGATGTCGCGGAGATGAATGTCGATGGCCCTGGTCGTCCGGTGATAATACACGTTCGAATATAAGTACATTCTGGTGTTCAAAAACATGTGCAGGGCCGGCAGTCCGGTTTTATGGATCGTGAAGCCCTTCTCGGTCACGATGGTGTAATGAATCAATCGAGTCAGATCGACCGGTCCGACCGCCACACCGCACATGTAGGCGTCGCGCAGTACGTAGTCCAGATTGTCGGCCGTATAACTGCCTGAAATGACCGGCTGGAGCACATTGATCCAGCGAGGGATTTTTGAATTGTCTTTTCCCTTCTCTTTCAGGATGACATGCGCGATGTGATCCGGATTGAGCTCCTCCCCGCGATCGAACGGCCCCGAGGGGCTGCGACGGATTTTTTTGATGAGCGGACCGAGATGCTCACGGACGATGATCTGGCCGAGCTTTTCATGCGAAAGCCCGAAGCCGTGCAAATAATTGTCATCGAAGAAATGGCAGAACGGGCCATGCCCGATGTCGTGTACCAGGGCCGTGATGCGCAGGAACTCCTCCACGAAGGCGGCGGAGGGAAGGTCGGGCACGGCCTTGCGCAAGAAGGGATACAGGTGTTGCGCGAATCGTCCGGCCACATGCATGGTGCCGAGCGAGTGCACGAACCGGGTATGCTCGGCCGACGGATAGACCCAGCGGGCACTCTGCAGCTGATAGATGTAGCGCAGCCGTTGAACCCATGGAGAATCGATCAGATCTTTTTCGGTTCGTTCAGACGGGTCGGGAGTCGCATAGGGCACGGTGAAGGAGACATATTCGTGGATCGGGTCAGCAATGAGGGCTGATCCGTCATAGGGCGCTGGGGGAGTTGCGGATGGTAATTTCATCGCGTCAGGACTGATGAGTGATCTTAGCCCAGCTCCGACGGCGGGGGCAAATGCGAAGCTCGTTCAACCGCTCTTGCACGACGATATCGTGTGAGCAGTACATACGCGACCGGGTAGGCCAGCAGGCTGCCGGCGATGCTCAGGACCATGCCCCCGAGGATAAAGGGCCAGGCATGGGGTACCACCTGATGATAGAGGCCCGTGGCCGACAGGTCGCTCCAATCGAACGTGGGAAATTCTCGCATGCCAAGCAAGGTTGCACCGGTCCAGTACGTCGCGCCGAGGATCGGGATGAGAGTCCAGGGGTTATTGAGAAACGCTCCGGCGAGCAGCGCGACGACATTCCAACCGAACGCCCAGGCGCAAATCCCCACCATGATCATATGGAGACCATACGCCGGCGAAAAGCCGATGAAGACCCCGACGGCAAAAGCCAGCGCGGTGCGATGCGGCGTTTCATCAAGATGCAGTATTTGGCGAAACAGCGATCGTACGTCGGCCATAACGCGTCGGTTGCCGGGCTCCCTTACGCCGGTCTGAGAAAATGTTCGTAACTGGTCAGTGGCAGGGGCTCTGTGGTGCCTGTCTCTGTCTTGAGACGTAGACCCGATGCCTGTGGTGTAATTGCGCCGATGCAGGTCATGTGAAACCCGGTCTTGCCGATCAGTCGCTCAAACCGGGACTGCTTTTTGCGAGGCACGGTAAACAACAATTCATAATCCTCCCCGCCCTGCAACGCGATCTGAGCAGGGTCGAGCCCGCGAGCTTTGGCGTACGCGCGACAGGCCGGCGAAACCGGCAGCGAACC
>DAONAB010000008.1:0-25735 GCA_035400805.1 Nitrospira sp.
CGCACGCGGCGCGAATCCCGTTTTCTCTTGTCCCTGACGGAACCCGATGTATGCGCGACGCGGATTCGCGGGTTGAAGGCCGGGGCTATTCTCTTTCGTCCCTGCGGGACTCAATTCGCACGCGGCGCGACTACGTGTCCCCGTTCGACCCAGCGGGAGACACGACGCGCACGACGATTTTGAATTTCGGTGGCGCTATTGTCTGCCGTCCCTGACGGGACTCGTGGTTGGAGGGATGCGGGGTTTCCCACCACTGAAGTGGTGGACTCCTGTCGACCGTCCCTGCGGGACTTTACAGACCGGAAGCATCCCTCGCCAAGGCAAGGCGTGCACTCCAGATTCGCCTACTCCGGTCTTATGTCCCCTTCTGGAGGGAGTAGGCAATGCGCAGGCGTCTCACCTGCATTCTGCATTCCGTTGCGGGTCGGCCCCGGGGTAGTTGCCCGGGGGTAGTTGTCTTGCAAAGGGGGCGCAAGAAGCGATATACTTTTCGGTGAGTTGGACATGGTGATTTCAACCTAGTGAAGGTGACGGACTATGTGGCAGCCAGGACTCTGGGAATTGGTGGTCATTCTCGTGATCGTGCTGGTGGTATTCGGCACGGGCAAACTGACCAATATTGGAAGTTCGCTGGGGACGGCGATTCGCGATTTCAAGTCGAGCGTAAAAGAGCCCCCGGAGAGGCCCGCCGAACCGGACTCCGAAAAAAAGGATGACGAGACGGTCTGAGTCTCTCATACCGGGTTGGGTACAGAACAGAGAGAAGCGGCGACTCGCGGAAGCGGGTGGCCGCTTTTACGCTTCACTCTCCGCCAAGGCGCTTTCGGAGATGCTGGTGATGGCGAGTTCGGCGAGCTGGCGAATGTCCGGATTGCTGTCTTGCCGTTTGGCTTCCAGCGCCTTGAGGGCGCTGACAGCTTCCCGGCCAATTGACCTAAGCGCTTGAATTGCAGCGATTTGCACCCGTGCGCTGGGTTCCCGCAGGGCCGCGACCAGCGTGTTGACAATCTCGGTGCCCATCTCGCCGCGCCTGGCCAGAGCGAACGCGGCCGCAACGCGCACGGAGCCGCTGGAATCCTGCAGGGCCCTGCGCAGGACTTCGTGGGTCTGCAGGCCTTCATGCCGCATCTCGGCCACGGCCTCAATGGCCGCCAGACGCACCTCGGCGTCGGGGTTTTCAATGGCCGTTCTCAGATTAGGATTCAAGGGAAACGCGCGAGGCACCAGCCTGCTGAACGCCGAGAGGGCCCGGGTCTGCACGGTGACATCCGGGTCGATCAGCCGGTTGCTGAGCGCAAGAACCACCGCCGGAAGCATGACGGGCTGGCGGGGCGCGAGGATTTCGAGTGCTTCCACCGCGTGAAACCGGACAGTGGGATCGGGATCCTTGAGGACGGCCACAAGATAGGGTACGGCGGGCGCCGCGACGGAACCCAGGATGTCGAGCGCGCGCGCGGCCTGTTGACGGACACAGGGCGCCGTATCCTTCAACGCCCGGCCCAGGGCCAGCACGACCGCGCGCTCGGGCAGGGAAAGCTCGGCCAGGGCACGGGCGGCCTCGGCACGCACGTCCGGCTCGGAATCTTTCAGAGCTTTCAGGAGACACCGGGAGAAGCCGGGGTGGCGGCACTGCAATGCGCCCGCAGCCGCAGCGGCCCCCATGCGTGTGCGCGGCTCCTTCGCACGCAGCGCGGCGCCCACGGCGAGGCGGACGGATTCCGGAAGGACCGACGCGCCGCCCAGGAGGCGAACCACCGCGTTGCGGACGGACAGGTCGTCGCCCAGCAGTTTCACGCAGGCCAGAAGCACGGGCTCGCTATCGCCGGCAATCCGCCCCAATGCGCCCACCACCGCCTGCCGCACTCCGGCATCGGGGTCGTTTAACGCGTTCAACAGCGGTTCGACCGCAGCGCGCGCGTCGGCGCCGATGCCGCGCAGAATGGTCGCGCACCACTGGCGAACCTCGGGAGATGCGTGGGAAAAGCCGGCAATTGCGTCCGGGACGGCACCCGCGGAAACGAAACCGCCCGTCGACCGCTCCACCAGGAGGAACGCCGCCGCCTCGGCCAGCGGACCGGGGTAGGAGTTCAGAAGGCGAAGCAGTTGCCCGGCCAGCGCCCCGTCGCAGCGCTCGACGAGCTCGCGTGCGATGGCCCGGCAGCGTTCCTCGTCGGATTCGTGAATCAGCAGTTCCAGTAGTTCTTGTGGCGAATCGGGCACCGGTCGGGTCTCCCCCCCTCAGCCGTGACACTACCTGCCCGGAGGGGGCCGTGTCAACGGATATCGTACTGTTTCAGTTTGCGGTACAGGGTCCGCAACCCAATGCCGAGGGTCTTGGCACAGGCTTCCTTGTTGAAACCGCAGACCTTCATGGTCTCCTGAATAACGATTCGCTCGACCTGTTCCATGGTCGCGCCGGTGGGTATGCGGATTTCGCTGACTTCGGGGACGGTATTGCGGCGAATATGGCCGGGGACGTCGTCCACGTCGAGGCGATGGCCGCTGCGTGCCATGATGACCATGCCCTCGATGATATTGCGCAATTCGCGAACGTTTCCCGGCCAGTCGTAGCGGCCGAGCACGTCCATGGCGCCCCGTGTGATGCCGTCGATGCGTTTTTCGTTGGTTTCGCATGCCTCGCGAATGAAATGGTGAACGAGAAGCGGGACGTCTTCGCGCCGGTCGCGGAGGGCGGGGATTTCGATGACGACCACGCGCAGACGGTAGTAGAGGTCGTCGCGGAACAGCCCCTGCTCGACCATCTGCCGCAGCGGCCGGTTGGTGGCGGCGATGAGCCGCACGTCGACCGTGAGCGTCCGGGAATCGCCGAGACGTTCAAACTGCTGGTATTCGAGGACCCGCAGGAGCTTGGCCTGCAGTGCGGGAGACAGCTCGCTGACCTCATCGAGAAAGAGGGCCCCGGTATCGGCGAGTTCAAACCGCCCCTTACGAATCTGATCGGCGCCGGTGAAGGCGCCGGGGACATGCCCGAACAGCTCGCTCTCGACCAGCGCTTCGGGGATGGCGGCGCAATTGAGTTTTACGAACGGGGCGTCGCGCCGGGGACTGTTGTTGTGGATAGCCTGGGCGACGAGGTCTTTGCCGGTGCCGGTTTCGCCTTGAATGAGCACGGTGGATTTTGAGGGGGCGATCTGCCGGACGGCGTTATATACCTTGACCATGGGACGGGATTTCCCGACCAGGCTGCCCAATCCGTATTGTTCGTCGAGTCGGCGTTTGAGTTCGTGCTGTTCGAGCATGAGGCGCATGCGCCCCAACCCTCGCTGGATGACGGCTTCGAGTTTGCCGAGGTTTACGGGCTTGGTCTGGAAATCGTAGGCGCCCTGGCGCATGGCCTCGGTGGCCAGTTCGACATCGGGCTCTTCGGTAATGAGAATGACGCACATTTCGGGGCTGCGCTCGAGAGCCAGTTCAAGAAGGCGCATGCCCTTGATTCTGTGGGCATTGAGTTCGGTGATGAGGACGTCGTAGGAGCGGTCGTCGATACGGTTAAAGGCCTTTTCGCCATCGTCGACCCACTCGACGGCGTAGCCGTGTTCGTCGAGATAGGACATGATATGGCGCGCGGTTTCGGGGACTCGCTCGACGAGCAGGACGTCGGCCGTGGCTGTCTGTTCGGACATTCAGGGACCCTTTATGGCGAAAGATGTCCGGGCGGGCTTTCCTCCCTTTCGGCCGGCAACTGGCGCGCCGCAGCGCATCGTCACGGCCGGAGCTCGCATGCAACGGCAGGCCCGGGCACGAACCACTTGAAACGCTACGATAGCAGAGGATAAAAAAAGCATGCAAATGCCTTGCGGGGCATCCCGGGGTATGCTACAATCGCTCAACAAACATGGGGTGTAGAGTGGAAATGCGTCGCAACTTCCTTTATTTCAGCATCTTGGTTGTGTTGGTGGCTGGAGCGGGATGTGCCCGGGCCGCGCGCGACACGACGGGGTTTGCCCTGAACGATTCGGCGCTCGTCGAAGCGCCGTTCGAAGAAACGTGGCAAGCCACGAAAGCGGTTCTTCGGGAGATGGACCTGGAGATTTACACGCGCGACAAGCGCGGCCGGTTCGTTGCGTTCACCGACATGACGCGGCGGACGCTGTTTGTGCCGCACCGGGTCAAGTACACGATTGTGCTGGAAGAAGAGTCGCCGGAGACCACCAAGGTCATGATCGAGTCCATGAAACAGGTGTACGGGGTAACACTCCTCACCTACCCCGACTGGCATGACCGCAAGACCGAGGACAACAGCGTTGCGCTGGAGATCCTGGAGCGTCTGAAAGCGCGGACTTCCTGATCGGGCGAATTCGCGTGGGGACCCGGCACTGCGCGTAACCCTGCGCGGTGTGTCCGACCCGGCGGGCCATCTACCATTCTTCGAGACTTTGCAGCGCCTGGCCGTGTGCCAGGCGTTTTCCATGTGCGCGGCGCAGTTGGCGCGACACCGGCCTTGATAGTCATTGCCAGGGGTCAGGTTCCGGCAGGCGCGGCGAGCGCGGCATTGCCAACCGTGTCGACGAGTCCGGTATACCCGGGCCCACCGGCGGCAACATAGCCATCGCTTCGTCCGGTGCGGTCGCGGCTCACCCAGAAGGCGTACAGCGCCCCATTCGTTAGCTGGAACCGTATGCGCACGGGCCGGCCGGCCAGCGCGGTCAGGTCGTCTCCCGCACTCCAGCGTACCTGCGCCAGGGTGCTGTTGGCGGAAAGCACTTCGCAGTTGTCGAGAGTGAACGGGGCAATCGGGTTCCCGGACTCGTCGGTCAGTTCGGCACGAAGCTGGCCCTGGGGAGCGTCCACATTGACGAAAAGATGTTTCCCGGTGAAGGTGATGGGACGCGTCAGGATGTCGCCGCCGGCAGCGTCTGCCTCCAGGGAGGCAAAGCCATCGCGGCGGAGGAATGCGACGCCCGTGCTTCCGCGGTCGTACATGCCGGCTTCGAGGAACGGCCGCTCTTTTCGTTCGGGATCGCCCTGGAACCCCGTATAGTAAAACCAGAGGGTATCGCCGTGGATGGTGCAGATGCCCCCGACCGGCTGCACATAGCCGCGGTCCCACACGTCGCGCCGTTCGGCGGCAATGAAGGCCCTGCGGTCGGGGCGGTGCCAGTGCCAGCCATCGCGGCTGTAGGCCAGAGTGAGTTCGGTGATCTTGGGCAGACCGCGTTTGTTGCACTCCTCATTGGGCGGGCCGAGGTGAATCTCGAAGATGCCGAGCATGATGCTCTCGTACGCGACCGCGTCGAGGTTGTAGAGTTGCGGCGTCTCGCCGATTTCGGGGTCTGGAGGATCGAGCCGGTCGGCCCCGCACCACAGGTAAGGTTGCCCGGCTTCCCAGCGAGCGCCCTTGAGGAAGTCGCTGTGCTCCCAATAGTCGCGGGAGCGCCCGCGCCAGTTTGAGCGCAGGCTGTACACCCATTTCTTCCGGAAGGGGTTGTAGAACATGGCGCTGCGGTCTCCGGTGGGCCCGGTCATGACGGGGCCGCTCCAATGCACGCCGTCGGAGGACACAAAGGCCATGGCCTCGCCGTACCCGCCGGGCATGACGAAGATTTTGAACCGCTGGGCGGGGTCCTTGCCGGTGTAGTCGGGGACGACGTTCCAGGAGTCGCACTTGTATTGAGGCGGAAGGACGCGGTTGGTGCCCGGTTCGATGTCCAGCGCGGGACGCTCCCATTTGAGGCCGTCCGTGCTGGTGGCATAGCAGATCGTGTGAATCCAGCCGGCCTCATACCACATTTTGAAGAGCTGTTCGCCGGGCTCCCACCAGACGCCCCCGTCTTTGGGGCAGGCGATGGCGTTGCGGGGCCGGTTGGTCTCGAGGGGGGTCTCGGGCTTGAGGATCGGATTCCCGTCGTATTTTCTGGCGAGGTGAAACGCGCGTTTCAGCGTCGTCTTCTCGATGAGAAAATCGTCCACGAAGAGCTGCCGCCCCACATCAATGGGAATCACGGCCGGAGAATGGTCGAGGTAAGGTACGGCCATGGGCTCGGTGTTGTCCGGACGGACGTTGCGCGGCGGCCAGGTTTCCGGCAGGCGGATGCCGTTGTAGAGCAGCTCGCCGGTGTTTTGAGACCACGATTCCGCCGGGTCGGGAAAGGGGCGCGCTGCCAAAAAGCCCGTGACGACCGCCCATTTCCGCAGCCGAAGCCGTTCGCCTTTCGTCAGGGTCTTGCGATAGGTGCGCACGACATCAAAAGGCTGCTGGCCGAAAAGCTGAAAGACCCGGCCCTCATCAATGCGACGAAATCCGGCTTCCTCGAGTTCCTTGAACCGGCTGCATTTTTTGGCGGTTTCGTGTACGGGGTCCGGCGTCAGAACGGTGATCTCGCCCGGTTCCAGGCACTCAATCTCGACCCAGTCAATGCTGCCGCGGAGCAAGGGCCGTCCCCGCAGGGCATCGGGACATTCCGCCACGACGTAGTCGCGGTTGGTATAGAGCTTTGCGCCCGGAGCAAAGGTGTCCACTTCGCAGGAAGGATGGATGCCGATGACGGCCCCCGGAGGGGACGCCGCTGCCGCTGAGGCAACGAGGGGAGCAATCCAAGCGGACAGGAACGCGATCACGACCCATAGACAAACCCGATTCACCGGCATGCTGGCCTCCCTGCTGTACTCGGGGCAAAGGTACCCGTTGGGATTCGACCAGAAAGCGGGACGCGAATTCAACTGCCGGGACCGGGGTTCCGGAACTTCTGTGGACGTGCCGCCGGCGGATTCACTATCATGGGCGGGCGAAGCCGCATGTGGTGCGAGGATACTGTCTTTTGGAGAGGAGTGGATATGAAGTTCTGGAAGATTGCAGCCTTGATGGCAGCCCTGGGGATGACCTTGGCGGGGGCGTATGCCGGACCGATCGAGGACTCCCGCGCGCGTTGGTCGGATGCGGAGGCCCTGCAGCGAATCGAATCGGGCATCGAACAGCACCGTAAAGGCGACCTCGTGGTGCGTGTGCTCGATGAAGACGGCCGCCCGGTTTCAGGCGCCGAGGTGATGGCCGTTCAGAAGACCCATGCGTTCCTGTTCGGCGCGAATCTCTTTGTACTGGGCCAACTTGCGACACCGGAACTGAACGCCCGGTACGAACGGGCGTTCACAGGCCTGTTCAATTTCGCCTCGATACCGTTCTACTGGAAAGACCTGGAACCGGAGCCCGGCGCGCTGCGGTTCGCCGAGACGGCCCCGTACCTCTGGCGGCGCCCTCCGCCGGACGTCCTGGTGGCCTGGTGCCAGGCACATGGCATCACCCCGAAAGGCCATCCGCTGCTGTGGCATTCGATCAATCCGGACTGGGTGCCCAAGGACCCGGACGCGTTGCGTGCGGCCTATGTGAAACGCTTCGAAGAAATCGCAGCGCGGTATGGAGACAAGGTGGCCATCTGGGACATCGTGAACGAGTCGCTGGTCAGCAACGACACATATCCATTGTATACGCCGGACCAGGCATATGTGCCGTGGGCGTTCGAGCAGGCCCACCGCCTGTTTCCGGAGGTAAGCGTGTTGATGATCAACGAGGTGATGACGGTAAGCCACAGGCCCATCGGGGAAAACCGGTATCACAAACAGGTCGACACCCTGTTGAAACAGGGATGCGGCATCGAGGGGATCGGATTTCAGTTTCACTTCTTCTCCAGAGACGCGCTGGATACCGGCTTTCTGGGCAACCCCGATATGGGACCCGCGAGATTGCTCGAGGTGTACGACGCATTTGGCCAATTCGGCCCTCCGCTGTATGTCACGGAGATCACCATTCCGGGGAGCGGTCCTGACGGCGCAGCGCTCCAGGCAGAAGTCGTGACGAACCTCTACCGTCTCTGGTTCAGTATTGAGAAGATGGCCGGCATCACGTGGTGGAATCTGCCGGACAATACGGCGTATGGAAACGAAAACTCGGCCCTCGGCGGTCTGACCGACGAGAACCTGAATCCCAAACCCGCCTATGAAGCGCTCGACAGACTCATCAACCAGGAATGGAAAACACAGTTCAAGGGGACGACCGACGCCGAGGGACGCTGCGCGTTCCGGGGATTCGCGGGCGCGTACGAAATCAGCGCCAGCGTTCCCGGCGGCGCGGTGCGGCACACCACGCACGCCATCGAGGCAGGCAAAGACGGCGAGTGCGTCCTTACGCCCTGAACCATGCCGGCGATCTTCGCGTCAGGGCTCAGTGCCGGCTGCGCGATCTGCGGCAGCAGAGGCCTACCAGACCGATGCACACCAATGCCAGCGTCGCCGGTTCGGGCACGACAATGCACTCTCCGGTATACCCCCAAACGACGCCGTCGTAGATGGTGACGTCCTGGTAAAAAACGGAGTTGCTGTTCGGATCCGGACGTAAGCTTCCGAAAGAGGCAAGGAACATATAGAACTCGACCTCGCCCGCCCACGCCGTGGTTTCAATATGACTGTCGTATGGACCATCGGTCCACGTCATATTGTGCCCCGAGGTGAGCGTGTAACCCGGGGGCGTCCAGGGGCCATACCCGGGAGCGTAGTATGCGGGACTCTGGTCGTGAGCCCCATCGACGGTGTATTCGTAGGGAGAAATCACGGAGCCGCCGGATTCATCGTACAGTTGAATCCAGTCCAACCCGAGATTACCTTCCCCCTGCCCATAGTCGTAATAGGCAACGATATCGGCACCGTGGTAACACCGCGAGCCAATATGGTCATCGACTGCGTGATACCAGTCAATAAGCATGGTGCCGGAGAGGCTTTGACTCGCCGCGCTGTACTGGTAGATCAGCGTAAAATTCGGGTCTGCAGTATTGACGGTGTATTGCCCGTAGAGCGCGGAGATTAAATCATTGGTGTAGCTGTTCCGCGGTGAAAGGTACGACAGCGGAGTGAGCCACGTGCCCCCCGGTGTAGGCCCGTCGCACGGCTCATAGGGGTCATAGCTCGCCGAGTTGTAAACGAGATTGAAGCTCGTGTTCGTCGTGATGGCCAGCATGTCTGCCAATGCGCTGGCGCCGGCCATCAGTGCGGCGACCAACAGGGCCACGACAGTTCGTGTTACGTATCGCATGGCCGTTCTCCCCGCGGGAAGGACACGATGGCCCTTCCCGCCCTGTCCCTCTGGCACTCGAAACCACCTGCACCCGCGTCCTTCCGACGGGACTGATAGGCCGCAGCCCCCGTCGACAAGGCACTTATTCACGAAAAACACGGTATTCTTTTTATTCTGGAATAAAGCATAATTCGAGCCACCTCGCCGCAGGAGCCCGGCACGGGCTCCTCGGAGTGTGTTGCGCCCCGACCAACAGGCGCAACCCTAGTCCCATCTGTGGTTTACACAGTAACTGCGGAGGCTCTGGGTATCAAGAGGCCGCGAACGAGCCCGGCAGGAACGAGGTCGTGTGTAGCTCACGCTGGTTAACCGTGGACATACAGTAGGCAACACTGATTGTTTATTGACAGGCGGATTCGGATTCACCCGTTAAGGACCCGTCAGGCCGCCATTTGGGAGCAGATTTGGCCCCGAGGCAGGGGTTTTTCGAGATTCGCATGCCCCGTATGCGCCGCTAACACCCAAGGGCCGACCGGCTTTTGTCGGTTTTTCGCAGATCGTGGTATACTGAGTGTGGCTGGGTAGAAAGGATTGATATGATATCGTTAATACAAATCAGATGTCCCCACTGCGGCGCGAAAGGGAAGATGATACTTCCCCCGACGGGTCTCATCCTGATCGGACCATGTCCCCAATGTCATGAGCTGGTGGCCATATTCTGCGGCCAGGCATTGCCGCTCGATACCGAGATCATGAAATCGGGCTCGACGGAAGAAAAAGAGGCGCACCTCCTCGTGGTTCTAACCGAGTTCATCGAAAGCCAGATTGGCGAAATGGTGCACCAGTCCTTTGGAGCGGAAGAGAATACGGACGAAAACCTCGATCCCCCGTCCGTACACAGCGGGACGGATGCTGACGCCGATTGGACCGCGGAAGAACACGAGCAGGCCGGCGACATGTCGATTTCTGCCGAGGAGGTTTTGTATTTTCGCGACACCGAGCTGAACCTGCTCGATAACCCGGACTACTTTCGCGCCATCTTCGGCTGAACCGTATCGCCAGCGGCGGCCGCTGCGAAACAGAGGGAAGCCCTTGCCTTCTGCAGGAGCGCAACGAACGCAAAACACTATTTGACATCCGCCGTTTGGTTCTGTTACGCTTGCGCCTCAGTTACGGAGTGTAACCGCTTGGCACAATCGACATGACGCGGGGTGGAGCAGTCTGGTAGCTCGTTGGGCTCATAACCCAAAGGTCGCGGGTTCGAATCCCGCCCCCGCTACCAAGTAATTGACATGGCTGGACTTATAGACGAACTAAGTCCAGCCATTTTGCTTTGAGCTACATAACTGTGTATAGGTTACACATTAATATGGCAAATTCTTTTATAGCAATAGTTTACGCGAAACCCATTTTGAGTTGAACGACCTTTGGGGTCGTGGCCCGATAACGCTCCCGACAGCACACAAAGCCACTACTGCGGTAACGCACTCTGTAACAATGACTTGCGTTGGCTTGCCTCAGCAAGAGCGGCTCGGCCCTGATCACAGATTGCTACTTATCCCGCTGAAGAGCAACGCAAATCGCATGAAGGGCTGGCTGGGACTTTGACACGCTCTTCCCTGCGAGTTTAGGATGCCGCGCGCGGAAGAAGCAAGGCCGCACTGGCGGCAAACTGCGAGCCGCCAAAACGCCCGTGAGGAAGATGCCAGCCGCATGCGGAACGCCCGCGTGGACGGTCAGAGCTGAAAGCGTGCAACGTGAACGCGCGGATCTTGGGGCGTCTGGAGGATATGGACATGGCCAGGACGAGGGATGCACTTCGACGCACGGAACTTGCTCACGTGCTGCGTCGTGAAGTGCTGCGTGAATTGGCTGGCGCGCGCTCGTTTGGACGAGGGGAAGACTACTTCGAGAGCGGTTGTGTCGGGCGGCTTGCGGAATATGAGGGGCGGGTGACGGCGTCGGTCCAAGGAACTGAGAAGTACGTCGTCAAGCTTTGGGGTGAGAACGAACAACTACTCTTCGATTGCACATGCCCGGTGGGGGACGGAGGGTCCTTCTGCAAGCATTGCGTTGCTGTGGGGTTGGTATGGCTGGCAAACCGTGCACACCCCGATCATGCCAAGGCAAGTCGGAATCGGAATGAGAAGCGTCCCTTGACGATGGATGCTGTCCGCGCTCATCTCGAGGGTCTTGGCCAAGAGGCGTTGATTGAGATGTTGATGGAACGGGCGCTTGCCGATGAAGGCTTTCGCGAGCAACTGTTCATACGGCTGGCATCGTGGAACGCAACAAATCAGAGCGGACCCCTGGATATCGGACCTTTTCTTGACGCCATAGATTGCGCGGTGGATGCGGGCTATGTGGCGTACCGCGAAGTGCACAGCTATGCACGGGGCATTCGTGCCGCCGTTGACCCCGTCGAGAATCTCATAGAGCACGGTTACGCCGCCGAAGCACTGCCTGTAGTTGAACACGCGCTCGACGCGGTCGAGCGGGCCTTGTCGCAGGTGGACGATTCCGACGGCTACGTCGGCGGGATTCTCGAACATGTCGCGGACCTGCACCTTGCCGCCTGCAAGGAAGCCAAACCGGATGGAGAGAAACTCGCCGAATGGCTGTTTCGACGGGAAATGGACGATGGATACGGTTCCTTTCGAGGGTCGGTAGCGGAGTACGCTCCCATCTTGGGTAAGCGAGGGTTGGCGCGCTATCGTGCGTTGGCCGAGGAAGCGTGGTCGCGCTTGCCTGCGGTGAACCCGGGTCAAAAGGACCCGTTGTCCTGGTCGGAGCGCTACCCCATCACGGCGATCATGGAATCGCTCGCTCGGGCATCGGGTGACGTGGACGCCTTGATTGCGGTCTTGAGCCGTGACCTTTCCAACGCGTACTCGTTCCTCAAGATCGCCGAACTCTGCAAACAGCACGGGAAGCGTGATTTGGCTTTGGAATGGGCGGAGAGAGGCGTGAAGGCATTCCCGGAGCATACCGATTGGCGATTGCGCGAGTTTCTTGCCGAGGAATACCACCGAAGGAAACGGCACGACGAGGCCATGGCGCTCGTATGGAAGCAGTTCACGGAAGGACCAAGCCTGGGGACCTATCAGGCGCTCAAGAAGCACGCGGACCGAGTGAAAGACTGGCCCGCGTGGCGAGGACAAGCCTTGGGCTTTGTCCGAGAGCATATTGCACGCCAGAAGAAAGGCAGCCAGAGACGAAGTGATCTATGGGCGTTCCGCACCGATCATTCGCTCTTGGTGGAGATGTTCCTTTGGGAAAAAGACTCGGAATCGGCATGGCGGGAAGCGCAAGCAGGTGGCTGTGATGAGCGCCTATGGATTCAGCTGGCCGACGAGCGGGCAAAGGAACACCCCGAAGACGCGTTGCCTATCTACCAG
Source organism: Nitrospira sp. (assembly GCA_035400805.1). GTDB lineage: Bacteria > Nitrospirota > Nitrospiria > Nitrospirales > Nitrospiraceae > Nitrospira_A. The sequence continues at coordinate 12,421 of DAONAB010000008.1, forward strand.
CGCCAAATCGAACCAACCGTCAATCAGAAGAACAACGCCGCCTATGAGAAGGCCGTGAAATATCTGCGTATTGTTCGCGACCTCATGAGTCGTTTAGGTCGCTCCGGGGAGTTTGCTGCCTATCTTGCATCCATCCGCGCAGCCCACAAACCCAAGCGGAACTTCATGAGACTACTGGAACGCTTCAAGTGAAGAGAGCAGCAAAGTTCACCGGGATGTTCCGCATCGTAGAGACGGACCAATGGGACCAATATTTCCTCAATCTTGTCACCCAAGCCTACATGCAGATCTATCCCGACGGAAGCGGACGGTTTAAGTTTGGAGCTGTGGACGGCTCCATGGACTGCAATTGGACCGAGCGCGACGGAAGACGGGCGCTGGAGTTCTCCTGGGAACGCTTCGATGAATGTGCTCCCGTGAGCGGCCGCGGCTGGGCGGTGTTGAACGGGGACACGTTGAAGGGACACCTCTATTTCCACATGGGCGATGACTCGGGCTTCGTGGCTAAACGTGCAAAGCCCAAGCATTGACTACGTCTCTTGACGCGGGTTCATGCCGAGTTCAAACCGGTCTTCCGTCACATAGCCCATGGCGCGGTAGCCCTTGAGCCGCTTGGCAAACATACGCATCAGCGCGGGCACCTGCCGGTCAACGTAGTCATACACGCGCACCTCGTGTTTGCCGGCGCAAGCGCGGTGCAGCCGGCCGACGTACTGCTGAAGCGTCCCACGCCATGAGATGGGCATGCCCAGAAAGAGCGTATCGAGCCGGGCGTCGTCAAAACCTTCACCGGCATAGCGACCGGTCGCCAGAATCACGCGGTTCTCACGTGAAGAGACGGAGTTGATCTGCTCGACCACGGCGGCCCTCTGCCTTTTGCCCATTCCTCCGCGCATGACGATGACATGCTGGACGGTTCTTCGGAGCTTTGCCGCCAGGTATTCCAGGTGGTCAGTTCTTTCGGTCAGAACCAGAGGACACCGCGCGCATTCCAGAGCCTTATTGATGTCATGCAAAATGAGGTCGTTTCTGTCCGTATCGTTCGCGAGCGCCGTATAGAGATCCTGAATCGCCAACTCCGAGCCTTGATCGGGCAACGCAAACACAGTGCTCCGGAGAACCACCACCTGACGAAATGACTGTCGATCAGCCACTTCTTTCGGCCTGATGCGAACGCGAATGGGACCGCATTGCATGATGATGATGGGGTGGTGTCCATCTTTGCGGATTGGAGTGGCCGTGAGACCCAGCACGTACTTTGCTTTGGCCTGTCGGATGACCCGTTCAAACGTAAACGCGGGAATGTGATGGCACTCATCTACGATGACATGGCCGTAATTAGCGATGACGTCGTTGACTTTGCCTTGCCGGCAGAGGCTTTGGATCAGGGCCACATCCACGGTACCGCAGGTTTTCTTCCTCTCCCCGCTGAATGTCCCTATCTCGCTGGCGGGCATGGCAAGAAACAAGGCCAGCCTCTCGCGCCACTGGTCGAGCAGCGACCTTCGATGCACCAGGATAATCGTGTTGGTTTTGCGTTCGGCGATGAGTCGGGCTGCGACTACGGTCTTACCAAAGCCCGTTGGTGCGACCAGGACGCCAGTGTCGAATCGCAGCAGGTCGCGGACGGCGTGCTCCTGTTCGGAGTGGAGTGTACCTTGGAACTCGAATTCGGTCGGAGTTCCCGCACAGCGCTCGTCCTGCAACGCGAGCAGGATCCCATGTGAAGCGAGAAAGCACTCCAGATCGTCCAGGCACCCTCGTGGCAAGGCGATGTGCCTCGGGAATTCCTCGGCACAGCCAATAACGCGCGGCTTTCCAAAGGTCGAAAGACGCATCGCCTGCGCGCTGTAGAACTCCGGGTTCTGAAAGGCTGCAAGCCGGGCCAGCCGGTTCATCAGTTGGGGCGACAGCCCGTCCTTCTCAACATACAGCAGATTTCCGACGACAACCCGCATCGCCTTGGGCAACGGCCCTTGGAGAGGCTTCTCTGCGCGCTTCTTCGATGGAGGAAGCGTCCAGGGATCCTCATCTTCCGTTTCGTCCGTTGTGCTGAGCCGGACACCGATCACTTGGCCACGGCGTGACGCGTCGGCGACGATGCGCTCTGCGCATGAGCGCGGCACCCTCCTTACAGAGGCGAGGTATTGCCACTGTTTTGGATACGGCGTGAAGTCCTCACCAACGAACAAGCTGTTGCCCTGTTTCGCGGGTACGCCCTGCAGCGGTAATGCGATCAGATTGCCGAACCCGCCCTTGGGCATCGTGTCTTGGCTTGGAAAGAAACGGTCGTAGGAGTCCAATCCCATCGTATGGCGCCGGTCCATGGCGCTTGTCAATATCGCGCTCCCCAGCTTTCGGGCAAGCGACGCGGGGATCGCTTCCTCGAAGAAGATCCATACGTGTCCTCCCCCTCCTGAACGTGAGCGCTCCAAACTGGCTGGCAAGTCACGGTCGCTGCAGGCATCAAGGAAAGCGCGTACGTCGTCGTGCCACCCCTCCTTGTCGAAATCGGCGGCGAGAAACCAGCATGTCTCATCCTGAAGCAGCGGGTAGATTCCCAGGGTGTGTTTGCCGAGTACGTGGTCACGAATCACTTCATCGGAAATCGGAAGGTATTTGCCGTTGCCACACTTCGCACACGGTTTATGGCAAAGAAGGGGATCCCATTCGTGTGCGCATGCCGGCGAGTAGCCGGACTTGCCCTTCCGGCTTTCCCATCGGACCGCGTACACGTCTTCGCGGCCACGGAACAGCGAGCGGAAAAGGGCGATCTTCTCCTCTTGCGAAGCCGTGCTATTCTCCGCCGCCACTGACGATGGTTCTGACGACTCGCGGCACGTCGCAGGAAGAATGCGCGGCGTCGACGGTTCCGATATTCGTTGTTTTGGGGAGGTCTCCTTGTCCTTGGGTTCTACTGTAGCCGTCCTTAGCGAGGATGCGGGCCGGAGAGCAAACGACTCCAAGAGAGCCTTGAGGCGGCGGTTTTCAGCTCTTAGACGCTCATTTTCCTTGCGCGTCTGGTGAAGTTCGTTCTCGTTGTTCTCTGTTCCGCGACTCTTTGCCATTTCTCGTTTCAACCTCGCTACGCGGCAATTCTACCAGAGTTTGCCAAGGCACGAGGATAAGCCAGTTCAGGTACCGGGTGAATCTGCCCAGCCAAATGGCCCATAATGACGTGAGTTCGAGGAAGGGAGGAGACGTTTCTGTGATTGAGAGGTTTCTTGCGAGGAATAAGGGCAAGACGCTTGAGTTCAAAGAGAACTGCCGCCCCCTTCATGCCATTGTCAGGACTGTGGTGGCGTTTGCCAACACGGCGGGCGGGTCGATTGTCATCGGGGTGAAGGACAAGACGAAAGACGTTGTAGGGATCGCTGAGCCGTTGGGTGACGAAGAACGATTGGCCAACACTTTCGCCGACAGCATCACTCCCCTCCTGATCCCCGACATCCAAATCCACGCTTGGCGGAATCGCCAGTTGATCGTTGTCGTCGTCCCACATTCGGTGGGCCCCTACTATGTTCGTTCTGAAGGACCCGACTCCGGTGTGTACGTCCGGCTTGGCTCGTCCAATCGCCCTGCGGGACCAGAGTTGATCGCGGAAATCCGACGTCTGGCCCGGAACGCATTCTTTGATGAGCAGCCGTGCTCGGGAATCAACTCGGAAGACATTGACTTCCGAGTAGCTTCCGAGCTCTTTGCGCAAGCATCTCGCCCTTTCACGCTGCCAAAGCGGCGCTCTTTGGGGCTCCTCGTAGCCCAAGGAGGACGCGAGGTCCCCTCTAACGGTGCGGTACTTCTATTTGGCCGGACGCGGAGCAATGTGTTTCCCAACGCGACAGTCCGCTGTGCGCGATTCCTCGGCTCGGATACGGCTCGGTTTCTGGATCAGAGCGAGATTGATGAATACCTTCCGAATACGGCTGACCAGGCGGTCGCGTTTATCGAGCGCCACACGCGCCAAGGGCTCGAGATCGGGCGTGTCCGAAATCGCAAGCTCCCCGAATACCCGGTTGAGGCGGTGCGTGAGGCCGTCATCAACGCCATTGTACACGCCGACTACAGCATAGGGGGTGCAACACATGTTCAACATGTGCCTTACGGGGCCGCCCTCCCCTCACAGACCCACGATGCGCCACTTCGCGTGACCGGCCTGACCATAGCGTTCTCATGACCGCAGGGAACCTCGGAGTTCACGTCTCATACCGCGACCTTTTCCTGGAGCAGCGCCTCGTCAGGAAGCCGGAAAAAGAAGTCCGCGGATTGCTCAAGTGGAAATGCGGCCAACCCCGAAGGCCTCTGGGGCGCATGATGCGCTTAGCCCCGGCCGGTTGGCTCACGTCAGCGGATAGCCACAGGCCTGAAGAAGGCATTCCTGCACGGATAATTCATGTTCCAGCGGGTAGGGATTTTCGATTTCGCCGCGGATGATCCGGGCGAATTCGATCAGTTGATCGTCGTATCGCGCGGGAACTTCCGGGAAGCTGACTTCCTGATAGCCTTTCTTGTAGGGCGCGCGATCCTTGGCTAAGGCGAGCTGGAGTTTGAGGGGCGGAGGCGGGTTGATGTCGTACGTCTCGAGTGGCCGAATATCGATCGTGCCTTCGTCGCCGCACACCACGAGCTGGCGCCGCTTGAAGCCTTCCACTTCGAGCGACGCGGTGCGGATCGTGGCCGTTGTCTTGGGATACTCCAACACGACCAGTCCATTATCGCACATCTCTCCGGCGTCCGAGCGCGTCTGGCGCATAAAGGGGACAACTCGGTCCGGCTTGCCCAACAGGCCGACCACCAAATCGATCATGTGGCAGGCATAGATGAACATGGTTCCGCCGCGAAACTGGGAGAGGTATTTCCGGTAGTCGGCGTCGGAAAACTTGCTCATGACGCAGTGGACCTCGAAGACCTGGCCGAGCCAACCCTTTTGAACCGCGTTGCGGCAGAATTGCACTGCCAGATTGTTCCGGTACATGTAACCCAGTTGGACGGTGAGGTCGCGCCTTTTCGCCTCGTCCAACACCTTCCTGAACTTGCTGAAAGACTCTCCCCCGGGCTTGTCCAGATGGATATGCATGCCGGCATCGATGCACCGGCCGGCGATGTCCATGATGCGTTCGTCGTCGGAGTCCACCTCGACGGCCACGGCCTGCAGCCCTTCGATATCGAGCAGTTGCTCCTCAGTCATCCACGTCAGGTCGCGGTACGCCCCGTGATTGGCCCGGCTCTTGCGCAACTCGGGATCGGGCTCAACAATCCCGACGACTTCATAGTGGTCGCTGAGCTTCCGAAAGGTGTCCATTTTTGCTGAAGCATGTTCATGGCCGGTACCAATCTGGCCTACTTTGATCCGCTGCGCGGGGGGACTGGCGGCGAGTGCGGACGGTCCGGGCCATTGGCCGGCGGCGAGGGTTGCGCCGGCGCCGGCGGCGGTTGCCAGAAGCTGACGGCGATCGATGCGATTCATGGATATGCTCCTCGTGGCTATCTTCTCTTCAGCAATCTCGACAAAGACAAGCGGTCGTGCAGGGCTTTCTCATTGGAAATAGCCTTGTGCCGACTGTGGCAGGGCCAATGCTCCCACGAGAACTGCGCCGACAGCCGTGCATATCAAGACAACGCCCAATGACCCATGGGGGGCTTGAACACCAATATCCGCACCCAGCGCCGCCCCACGTAGTCACGCCATCCACGGCCTGTCCCTTTGCGATGACTCGGACAGCGCCTCACAAGCGCAATTCGCATTTTCTACAATCTGAAAATCGAACATGCCTACACAAGCGAAATCAGCTCCATTCCCGAAAGCGTACTTGAAACCCGTGGAGGGAGGAATAGCCCCTGCACCCAAGACCTTATACGCCACCCACGGCTTTTCCACCTTCTTCATGAACTCTTTCGTCTGTTCCGGAGTATTGCACCACATATTGTCATGATAATCCGCCCCAATGATATCGCCTGCATACTCAGGTGTAATTGTATTTCCAGTGGGATCAGGTTTCCAACCCGGCTCATTGACAAGACGAGGCCCGGCAGTCCAGTAATTTGCGCTATTAAACGTCTTCATGTAGAAATCAAGGTCCAGACCATGTTTCTCGCATTCAACCACAACCCTCAAATCGTGTGCAGCAAATCCGCAAATCAGTTGATCGTTCTGACCATGCTTTCTTATGTACTCGACCGCTCTCGCCAGGACGCCGATCTTATTATCGCGCACCAATCTGTCGCAGTCCATTCCTTGAATATAGATCCCCATTGCCCCGTTTTCGATTGCGGCATCGATATCTGGATTGATATTCTCTTCCGTTATCCTGCATTGAGCGATCCATTGTAGAGTGCCCCGCCGTTTTCTGTATTTCTTCAAAATCTTCAGCATGTTATTATCCACTCGGAGAACCATTGTGTTGATCCCCACGGCCTCACACAGATTGAAGGTCTCCAATACCTTTTCATCATTATTGTAGGCCTGGATAAGCGGCGAAACATAGATGAGATCTCTTGAATGGGCGTATCCACTAACGATGCCTCCACCGAAAATCAGCCGGCTTATTTTATGGCCTTTGATCTCTCCCGTTGGCACTTTTCCCTTTAACTCAGTGAGCTTCGCAAACTCGACCATCTTTGTGGCCCCTGAGATCGCATCGACCCTGCTTTTCCCACTGACCAGGTTAAGCTCCTCATAGCTTTCCCATTTCCTCTTGTTTGCCAGCGCCCACGAAAACCCCCCAAGGAAAGGCAGTGCAATCAGATCCTTGAGCATTTCTCTTCGTACGGACTGGACAACCGCCACGTGATTGGCGTCTTTTTCGTCTTTTCTTCTTCGCCATATTCTCATTATCCATCGGTCAACACCCCAGAAGAGGTTCCGGGGAAGAAAAGCAATCACAAGCAACAGGCCCATTTCTATGAGCTGCTTGTTCACGATCAGATAGTGGCCTTCTCCCGTTGCTTCGCCCGAATACCCGATAAACGGCGGATTGGCGATGTAGTAGAAGAAAAGCAGCATTGCTCCGGTAAAAGCGGAAATCCTGGTTAACAGGCCAAGGAAGAGGCTCAGCCCGATGAGTATTACTCCGGCAACATTGAGCGTGTCCACCACGCGGAGCACATCGGGCGTTTCGGCTATCCAATGAAAGATTCCGGAAAACAGCCCTTGAGATTCCATCAGATATCCTGCTGATGACCATGGTGAAAACAGTTTGCTTACACCTTCATATAGGAAATGCCATCCTACAAGAATCCTGACTAACGTGAGCGAGATTTCAATGACGGTGCGATTGCCAGCCGCTGCAATTGGTCTTGTTGGCGCAGGAGTTGATGCCATCATCTTGTTCTTTCTCTAAGGAATTGTCCTGATGTGGTGGATCCCAAGTGGAAGGTAATGCCGCCCTTGAGGTTGCTCAGATACCGCTGGTGAGCTTTCCCACCATACGCATGGCGCATATCCGCATGTTTTTGAACTATGTCGCCAAACCATCCATCGCGGAGCGCGTTTGCCAGAAGCTGACGGCGCTCGATGCGATTCATGGATATGCTCCCTGGGGCTGGTTCATCGATAACATGAGGCCCTGTCGTTCTACACCTGTTCCGGCACCACGAAGGGACTGCGGTACGGCCGGCGCAGCAGGCCGTTTGCAGCCGGAGCATCGACGAAGTTCTCCGCGGCGGCGTCAAATGTCAGCCTTCGCCCGAGACGGCAGCGCGTGTTCGCCAGTTCGACCTTGCCGGTGCCGGTCAGCTGCCGCTTCATATCCTCGAACGATTCACGGAGGATTTCGGTGCCGGCGACCGCGTTCGTGACCTCGTCGAAGGAGGCCTCCTCGCCAAGGCGGTACGAAATGTTGCCCAGATGGACGAGCGTTGCCGAACGGTATCCCTCGAGGATTTCCGCGGTGAGATCTTCGCGTTTGCGGCTGCGGACACAATCGATGAAGTTGCGCATATGGGGCGGGCCCTGTTCGGGCGCGCCGGGCGGCGGACAGTTGTCGATCGGCACGCCGTCTCCCTTGCCTTTGGGAAAGAATTTGCCGTCACGGAGCACGCCTTCGTCGGTGTGGTACTCGACCGTGATCTTCCAACCATCCTTGTCGACGAGTCCGCACGCCTCGTGGAGGATTTTGACCTCGCCGAAATCGATCAAGGTCAAATGGGTGTTGGGGGTCTGGCCCTGATCCTGATAGCCGAAGCGGCCGCCAAGACTCACCACGCTTTGGGGCATGGACCCGGCGGGCATGGCCCAGCGGCAGACATCCAACTCGTGCGAGCCCAGATTGCCGATCTCGCCGTTGCCGAAATCCCACTGCCAGTGCCAGCGGTAATGCACCAGATTCGTCCGGAACGGCTGGACGGGGGCCGGGCCCAGCCAGAGGTCGAAATCCAGTTCGCTGGGCGGGTCCTGCGGCTTCGTGATGCCGTCGCTGAGTCTCTCCCTGGAATCAAACGCGTGGGCGACCAGCAGCTTGCCGTATTTCCCGTTGCGAATGTCGCGGGTCAGCTGGATCCATTGCGGGTCGGACCGTCGTTGCGTGCCATGCTGGACGAGGCGGTTGTATTTGCGGGCGGCCTCGACGAGTTGGCGGCCTTCGAACATGTTGTGGCAGCAGGGCTTCTCGACATAGGCGTCCTTCCCCGCCTGGCATGCCCAGATGGCCATGAGCGCGTGCCAGTGGTTGGGCGTGACGATGGCGATGGCGTCGAGATCCTTGTCGTCGAGCGCCCGGCGGACGTCCTGGATGCAGGCGGGCGTGTACCCCGCTTTCTCTGTGACGGTTTTGCTTCGAGAGGCGAACAGGCGGCTGTCGGGATCCACGATGTAGGCAATCTCGACGTCTTTCATGCCGCCGAACCCCGTCAGAAAACTCTGTCCCCGGCCGTTGACACCCGCGACAGCGACGCGGACTCGGTCATTGGCTCCCAGGACCTGGCCCGACGCTTTTGTGCCGGCAATGGCGAAGACAGGGCCGATGGCGGCCGTTGCCGCGGCGCGTTTCAGAAATGATCGTCGACTATGGCGATGGTGGACTGACATGCGGTACCTCCCGGTGCGTGTTACCCCCTACTGTTATTCAATGCTAAGCACCCGAGTGGCAGTTGGTCAAACCTGCGCAGTACCTCGAAGCGGCGGGCGGAAGCCGCGACGACGTTGCCGCGGGCGCTAGGGCGTGCTCTCAGGGCGGACTTCCCGGTCCAGACGGACCCCGGCCTCTTCTCCTGACTCGAAGTAGTTTTCTTTTGGCAAGTGCCTGAACCAGAGGAAATACATCCCGATGAGCCCGATGGCACATAGCCCCAGGGTTGGGTAAAAGGTGTTCCAGGATTGGATGATGGCCTGCATCGGAAGCATAAACAAGGTGACCTGCCACAGCATCGCGAACGGCACACAGAGGATGTCGCGCCTGTGTTCGGTTTCCATGGCGGTGCGATCGTCGTCGCTGAGCATTTTTTTGAACGGCCCCCAGAATCCGAACGGCCGCGTGATGCGGTAGAACCGGCCAACGACCTCATTGTCGTCGGGGGCGGTGAGATAGGTGCCGATGATGGACGCGACAGTGCCGATGGCGCCCAGGAACAGGAACTGCCAGCGCTCGTCGAGGTCCGGGAAGAACCAGCGCTGGGCGATGGCCGCCGCCATGCCGACAAAGGTGCCGGCCGCGAAGCCGCCCCCGTTGAACCGCCACCAGATGAGCCGGAGGAGCGTGGGCATCATCAACCCGCCGCCAAGGCCCATGACGATCCATCCCCACACGTCGTTGATGCTTTTGATCGAAAACGCAAACACGAAGGAGATGACTACCAGGATCACGACGCCCGCCCAGCTGACATAAATCAATTCGCGAGTTGATGCGGTCCGATGCAGGTACTTCTGGTAGATGTCCCGCGTGATGAAGCCCGTGCAGCCGTTCACCTGGGCATTGAACGTGGACATGGCCGCCGCGAGCAGCACGATCAGCAGGAGCCCGCGCAGCCCGGGCGGGATGTTGTAGAGCAACACCGCGGGGAGGATGCGTTCGGGATCGACGCCGCCCTCAAACCCGACCAGCATCAGCTTCTTGGGCCAGTCGGAGCCCATGATCGTCTCCAGACCGGAAATCAGCGTCCGCGGGTAGTGCGCGGGGTAATTGGCGACATCGGACAGGGCGGTCGCCCAGTGGGCCTTGTCAATGTCGGGCAGTTGCTGCTTGATGAGGTCGGCCGTCTGGACCAGCATCTCTTTGTCTGGGAAGACCTGGTGGACGAGCACGACGCCGAGGGCCGCGAAGCCCATCATCATAGGCCAGCGGACACTCATCAGGAAGGTCCAGAAGGCCGTGAGCAACCCGCACTCGCGGTCATTGCGGGCGCCAAAATACCGCGCATCGGCGCCGGACGGGACGCCCGCGATGACGTTGCGCAGCAGGTAGAACAGCGCGAACATCATCAGCGATTCGTACTGCTCGTATCCGGCAGGCATCTCGGTCTGCCAATGGGGGGCGCTGGCCAGCCACTGGGCGTTACCCGTAACGCTTGTGGCCAGCGCGCCGAAATCGGCAATCCCGGACACACCGCCGAAGGCCATAACGGAAATGACGATCACGCCGATCAGAATAATCACCGCCTGGAACAGGTCGGTGAACACGACGCCGTAGAAGCCGGAGATCATGGTATAGATCGTCGTGATTCCCATCATGACGACCGTGCACCAGAACGGGGAGAATGGGAAGAACATCGTCAGGAACAGCCCCGCGCCCTTAATCAGGTAGGCCAGCATGCCGATGGAACACACGATGCCCGCGAGCGCCTGCACGAACTGCGCAAAGCGTCCGCCGAACCCGTCGCCGAACCGGAACACCATCCATTCCGCGGCCGTGATGCACTTGGAACGGCGGTGCCACTTTCCGCCCCACAGCATCATGAAGGCCAGGCCCAGGCACGCTCCGCCGCGAAACTCGATGAACAGTCCGCGCGGCCCCAGCAGATAGAGAAACGAGGTGATGACCATGGTGCCGGTCATGTCGAGGAAGTACGCCATCCCCGACACGCCCAGAGCCCACCACGGCAACCGCCGCCCCCCGATGAAGTAGTCCTCGATGCTCTTTGACGCCATGCGTTCCAGGGCAAGGCCGAGAACAACCAGCGCCGCGAAATACCCGCCGATGACCGCATAATCGAGCGTGTTCAGTGACCACATGCTGTTGTGACTCCTCCTGAGCAGTGCGGCATTCTACCATGGAGACTGATGTCAGTCTTCCCCCTTTGGCTCGACGTCCGCACGGGGCGGTTTGAGTCCGGCCCCGGCGGCACGCTTCCGGCGCCACTGCGACAGCATGGGTTGATGCTGCCGCTATTCCGTGCGCCGGTAGTTCACTTTGAGTCCCTTCAGAGACTCGTTATTCACAAACTCCAGCTCGACTGCCCTGGGGGCCCTGGCCTCGATCTCGATGGTGTCGCCCTCTTTGCGCCAGGACACTTCGACTGGACCATGGATCGATGCGGTCGCGCCTTTGGCCCATGCCAGGCCGGAGAGATACGGGCTGATGCTGAACTTCGCTCCGCCGGCCGACGCGGGGACGATGCCGAGCACGATCCGGTTGAGCGAGTGAATGGGCGAAGCCGACCATGCGTGGCAATGACTGCGCGTGGGGAAGTCTTGCCATGTGACGGTGCTGTCGGCGAAGGTTTCCCAGACCGTGGTGGCCTGGTGGTCCAGCATGGGCTGATAGTATTGGTAAATCCGCGCGATGACTTCGTCGGTCCGGCCGGCCTTCTCAAGCATTTCGAACAGGTAGAGCACGGCGAACGGCGAACCGACCTGTGTCATACCCTCGGGCGGGTTGAGGACCTTATCGAGGATCGCCGCGCGCCTGTCCTCGGGTGCGATGTCATAGAGCAGCGACAGGAATCCGGTGTGAACGCATGTTTTGACGCTGGGAATGCCGTCATCGTGGACGCTGTCGGGATACCACGCGCTCTGCTCGTCCCACAAGGCATTGATGGCCTCGATGAGGCGCTGGCGATACTCGCGCAGCCACTGGGCATTTTCGTGGTCACCCAGTACCTGGGCGGACTTCAGCGCGGAGTCCACGGCGCCGACCGCGAACATGCTGTTGTGAGTGACGGTCCTGGCAGCGTCGTCAATACCGGCCCAATCGAACATGTTCCAGTAGGGGGCGCTGAACAGGCCCCGTTCGTCTGTCATCGCCCGGGCGCTCTTCAGATTCCTGATGACGTAGGGATAGACCCATGTCAGGAATTCGACGTCTCCGGAATAGTAGTAGTAATCCCAGGTGGAGATTGTCCAGAGGAAGCTCCAGACGGGAATCACGATGTCCCAGGTGCTTGGGGTCTGGGAGATGGTCAACGGATTCCGCAGGGCGTGCAGGTACTCCATCGGTACCCCGGCGTCTTCTCCCAGCACGTACGGTTTGTGGTCGAGGGAATACGCGGTAAGCTTTGCACAGCGGCGGGCAAGATCCGGGGCGCCAAAGGCGCTAAATCCGATCAAGGCTTCATTGCGGGCATCGCCGACCCAATGCGTCTGCTCGTACAAAGGGCAGTCCGTGAATGTGTCTTCCATACAGAGCTTCAAGGTACGCGCCGAGATCTCCCAAATCTTGTTCAGGCGCTCGTCAGAGCATGCAAACGAGCCCACGGGCGCGACGGGATACGTCGACTCGACCAGCCGGACCGCCCGGAGGGCGGCGGGCCTCTCCAGATTGCGGAACGTCAGGAAGAGATACCGGCCGGAGCGACGCATCAGGCTGGTGAATTGATTGTCGCCCTCCCCGCAGATATAGCGCATGTCGTTGCGGTAACGGTCGGTGTGCTGGACCTTGCCTTGCGGATTGATGTATTCGATACCGGCGATGTCGATGATGGTTCCCGCACCGGCGTTCACCTCGAGTTGCCAATATCCGATGTTCTGCGCGCCGAGGTCATAGATCAGTTCTACATCGCCTTGGCCGTCGGGCTGAATGACCACCTCTCCCCTGCCGGTAATCACGGCGTCCGGGGTGCTCACGGTCGCGGCCTTGAGCACTTCGCGCTTCATGAAGTCGCCGTGCACGTCTTCAGTGACCTGAGCGATCTCCAACACGGTCGCGACGTTACCCAAGCGGGCTTTGAATGCGTCCAACGTACCGCTGTGTTCGATATGGTCCCGAGCCAGGCCATCGAGCGTTTTTTTAACTTCGCCCTGCTTTTCCCTGGGCCATTCCGACCACTCCAGGTCGGTAGCCGAGAACTTCCCCTCGTTGAACGGCGCATAGGCCCATGCGGACCTGCCGGGCGAATCCATCGGGGCTTCGAGCGCGAAGTCTTTGTCGCAACGGATCCTGACAACGGT
>DAONAB010000009.1:0-9611 GCA_035400805.1 Nitrospira sp.
TGCGCTAGGGGCCTGCGGCGTCACTGCTTGATCGACCGCTGCCGCAGGTGTCGGTAACGCCTTACCTTGCATGATCGCTAAATCTGCGTACAATGGCTTGCTGGATATCAGTCAGTCCATCGGTTTGATGGCACAACGTCTATATAGGAGGTCATGTCTATGGTGCGAAGGGTTTTGCCGCTCTGCGTCATCCTCGTACTGCTCTGTGTCTCTGCATTCGGAATTGGTGAAGGGCTCGTGGGTGCCTCACCAGCCAGTCACGCGCCTCACGGGACGGTGACCATCGATGACAGTACAGTGCCTGATATCGGGCCACTGCCGACTGTGGTGCCGATCCCGTCTTCGAACGTGAACTACGCCGCCAAAATCGAGCTGGGAAAGCAGCTGTATTTCGACGGACGATTATCCAAGAACAATGCGATCTCCTGCGCGTTTTGTCATAACCCCGGAACGGGATTTGCGGACTCCCGCCAGACGTCCATCGGCGTCGGTGGCGGAATTGGTGGTCGCCAATCGCCGACCGTCTACAATACCGGCTTCAATCATGTGCAATTTTGGGATGGTCGTGCGCGGTCCTTGGAAGAACAGGCGATAGGGCCGATCCATAATCCGGTTGAAATGGCGGAGACCCACGAACACGTCGTCGCCAAATTGGGGAAGATCAAGGGCTATCAACAACAATTCCGAGCCGTCTTCGGGTCGGAGGTCAATCTACAGGGAATTGCTGAGGCCATCGCAGCCTATGAGCGTACTGTGCTGTCCACGAATTCAGCCTTTGATAAGTACGTGCTCGGTGATGCCAAGGCCATGGATGAGGCCGCGGTGCGAGGATTGGGCCTCTTTAAAGGAAAGGCGCGCTGTATTCTGTGCCACAACGGGCCGAACTTTACTGACAACCAGTTCCACAATCTTGGAGTTCCTCAGGTCGGGCCGATGAAGGAAGATCTGGGGCGGTACAACGTCAGCAGGGCAGAAAAAGACAAGGGGGCGTTCAAAACGCCGACGCTTCGAAGCATTACGGAAACGGCTCCCTATATGCACGACGGCGCCTTCAAAACATTGGAGGAAGTCGTCGAATTTTTAGATCAGGGAGGCGGCCGCAATCCCACTCTCAGTCCGCTGATGCGTCCGCTCGGTCTGACCGCAGAGGAGAAAACCGATCTGGTGATGTTCCTGAAGGCGTTGACGGGAGAGCCGATAAAGTTCAGCATGCCGCAATTGCCGAAATAAATCGCGAATCCTTTCGGACAGCGGTGACTCTTACGGGCAGAGAGGCACGAGGGATCGGTCTGTCGAGAAGACACTCAATGTGTTCCAACCCCAACCAGAGGAGGCCTGTTATGTTTCGACAACTTTGCGTGCTTGGTGCGAGCACGCTCGCGCTCGCCATGGGCGGGCCGGCACTTGCCGCCGATATGAAGCCGGGTCCGGCCGACGGATTCGATATTCATGTGATGGCCCCGCATAAGATGGAAGACGGCTCGGTAGCCGGTCCCTTCCATCACTATTGCAAAGCCATCAAGCCCGAGGTGTTACAGTGTTTGTTGTTCGAGTCCACGGCGCCGAATGCCGTGTTGACTGATGTGGAGTATTTCGTGGCGAAACCCGTCTCCCGATCGGCGGTGCCGCTGGATGTGTGGAATAAATTCTATCACGATCACGAGGTCGAAATTGCCACGGGTCGTGTTCAAGTGTTGGACATGTCGGATGCGCAGGCGAAAGAAGTGGCTGCGGCGGCCGCCAAGACGGACGGCATTATTTTTCACTTATGGCCTAAAGGTGCAAAAGCTCCTGACGGATCTGTCGGGCATCCCACGTCGGTTGGGCATAAGCCCCGGACGGAATAAGCTCGCGTTCATGAACGATCGACGATCTGTCGACCTATGGTAAGGAGGCCACTATGCGAAGTGCGATTGCGATGATCGGGTTGTGCGCGGCTGCCCTCACGGCTGCCGGGTGTGCGGAAACGTCTCATGAAATGAAGTCTACGGCGGCGGCTGCGCCGGCTGCAGCCGCCGCGAAAGCCATGCCGACGCCCGCTCAGGGGTATACCATTCATGTGATGGCTCCCCATAAGTTTGAAGACGGAACGGTCCATGGTCCCTATCACCATTACTGCAAGCCGATCTCTCCGGAGATCTTGCAGTGCTTGTTGTTTGAGTCAACGGACTCGAACGCCTTATTGACCGACATCGAATATTTTGTCGCCAAATCTGTGTCGCGAGCGCATGTGCCGTTGGAAACCTGGAATAAGTACTATCACGATCACGAAGTGGAAATTGCGACGGGCCGCGTTCAAATCCTGGACATGCCGGACGCGCAAGCAAAGGAAGTCGCCGCGGTTGCGGCGAAGACTGACGGTATCATTTTCCATCTCTGGCCGGACGGGGCGAAGGCGCCGAACGGGGAAGTGGGACATCCGCAGTCGGTTGGCCACAAGCATCGGACGGAGTAAGCAGGTCGCTTGAAATCACCGGGCGGAGAGGGCGCGTTCCGCGTCTTCTCCGCCTGCGTTATTTTTGAGAGAGGAATCGCTGCGATGAAAGTTGGATATTTCTTTCTTTTTGCCGTAACACTAGCTGGCGTGGGGGCAACAGCCTGGTCTGCGGATTCCGAGGTGTTGCGTCCTCGCGTGCCGGTCGATCAGATCGAGTCGGCACGGGCGGTAACGAATCCATTTCCGGTGACGCCGGAAATGCGTGAGAAGGGAAAGGCTTTGTTCGAGGGAAAGGCCTTTTGCCGTGCCTGCCACGGGAATGATGGGAAAGGCCTGGGCATGGACCTGGACTATTCCACCTTTAAGGGACCGCTGCCACGCAATTTCACAGACAAGATGTGGCAACAAACACGCACGGACGGTGAACTG
This sequence comes from Nitrospira sp., assembly GCA_035400805.1. Taxonomy (GTDB): domain Bacteria; phylum Nitrospirota; class Nitrospiria; order Nitrospirales; family Nitrospiraceae; genus Nitrospira_A. The sequence continues at coordinate 2,867 of DAONAB010000009.1, forward strand.
TTCTGGATTCTAAAAAACGGGAGCCCTGGTACAGATATGGCGCCGTTTATTCCGTTGGTGCTGACGGAAGAAGAGGCCTGGCAAGTGCTGATGTATGTGCGTTCATTCGGCGGCAGATGAACCTGCCTGCTTGAGGAATGAGATACGGTCCGATGAACCCGGCCAGGAAAGCTGCCAATTCGGAGGATTACCGGCGATACGAGGTTAAGAATTGCTCGAGACGGTCACGCTCCAGGGCGGGTAGTCGAAGGAATTCGAGACCGAGATAGTGTGTGTGGACCCAGCGGACAGCGGCGAGGTCGATGACCAGTGCTGGGGCATTGTCCGGCAATAGGAGCCGTACCGTCAGGTAGCTGCCCTCCATCACCGCTCGCTCACCTTCGAGAAGGCATCCCTCTGCTGAGAGGTTGAGGACAGTCCCTTCTCCAATACATCTGGCGCCCGCGAACATGATCGGGAAGGTAATGCCCAGTCGGTCTCGAGATCGCTGAAAGGAGAGAGTGGTTGCTGAAGACGAGGGATGGATTCGTAACGTTCGTGGTGCTGAGAGATGTGACTGCATGGTTGGCATTGTAGTGCCGGGAGAGGAATGTCTCACATCCCACCTTAGGGGGGCTTTGCCCGTGTGATCTATGTCACAAGGTTGAAACAGGGGCGCGTAAATTATTGACGGCTGGCGGCATAGAAGCGATGACTGCAGGATCGACATCGCCAGGGAAAGCGACCCAGCAGATGCCAGAAAAAGTCTCGCCACCCCCGGCGTCCAGAACGACGCCCCATTCCGGGACACAGAGGGCAGCCGTGCGACCTGTCAGTGGGATTCGCGATGGCCATAGGTTTTGGTGTGAAAAGCGGGCTCAACAGTAGGCATCTACGTCAGGAGAGTCCGTCCGACCCAGGCAATGTTTAGAGCCCAGAGCCGATCGGCTATCAGGCGCTGCAGCGAAGAATGCATCACTCCTGCCACCACACCAAACGAATGACGTAAATTCCTGCGATATAGGTTCCTGCAATGATAATGGCCCAGATCATGATCCCCTCCTGATTGTTTCGCGTCATCTTGCCGCGTCAGTTAGTAGCCAGGTCCCTTTTGTAGCAACTCGCGTACCATCAGGGCGCCCTTCGTGTGGCTGCGTGCGACCGCCTTAATAGTGTCGTATTGATCGTTCGTGCCGGTGCAGAAAACAATTGTTTTTTGCTTCAATCCACATGACGCTGTATCCAATCCGATAATGGTGAATCGCTTTGGATACCGGGGCGAACCATTTTTTTTCTGGTTGCATCGAACACGCGATCAGTCATTGGGAAGGAGCGAGCTCAGGAGGGATCGAGTCGACCTGGTTGCGGGTAGGAACAGTGGCTTCCCCACGTTTGCTTTGGTGTGCAATGAAAGGATCAGTGTCTCGACGGGCGTGACGAGGCGGTGTGTGTTCGTTGTTCGACGGCCAGGGCATAGGCCGTGATCGCGAAGTCGCATTGTCCGCAGTACAAAAAACCCCCGGTCGGGACCAGACTATGATGCCGGCATCGGGGGCAGTCATAAATCTTCATTGATGATCTCCTGTATCAGATGTAGGCCGCATGGTGAATGTATTCATGCGCAGGGTGCGCCGGATGGTAATGGTGCGCGGTGATTTCGCTCCGGGTTTTAGCGGACACGAGTATGACGCGCCGTGCGAGCTCCGCGGTTGACGCATTGCCAGGGACTTTCTGGATCAGAACAATCGTTGGAGGATTCGATACCCTATAGCCCCCGCATCGGAAGCACTTCAGCGTTCCATTCTCCCTCCGCAATGTGCGGCAGGAAGCCGCTGGATGGAGAGGCCGCAAGGAACAGGTTGTGCCCTCTCCATCCAGCGGGTTCGTCACTACGCTGCTTCACCGGCCCGATGGGCATGGTCAGCGCCGTATTCTCTTCATGCGCGGGACTTTAGAACCATGCAAGTCCTGGTTGCGCTGCAAATCGAAGCAGGGTAGCTCTCAATCATCGTATCGTCTGTCGGCCGCCGGAGGAATGTTTACTTTCCTGAATAAGGAAGACGTTCAGGCCCTGACGGTGCAATCGATTCGCGGAAAGGGTCCCGTTGAAACAGCGTCCTTTGTCGTCGAGCGAACGCCAGAATGTGCCCTAAGTTCCTTTGGACTTAAGGAGTCAGGGACCACTGTGCGACGTATACGTCAGGTGTTTGGCGGTGAAGAGCTTCGATGCCGACTGAATTCCGAGCCACGCTAGGTCATGAGGAATTGAGGTGACAGGTCGAGGGGGCAGGGCTACAGGGAGCCCCTACATCACTTTCTTGAAGATGGTCAAAAGCCTTTGGCAATACGTGGGATCGGCGGAAAACTCGGCGCCGGTCAGCGGCCTATTTAAGAATTCATTGTACCCGGGCAGCGATCGTACCTCGGGAGAATTGAGATCACGAAACCCCATCGACCAATCAGGGAATTGTCGTGCGGGTATGGTCGTCTGCAAGAGCGTGAGTACTCCGCTATGGCGCTCATCCTGGAAGATTTTGGCGTAGAGCTTCAACACTGCCGCTTCGTCTCCCTCAAGCACCTGCATAAAATTTCCGTTCTTGTAGAGCAACATTCCTGTGATGCCTAATTGACTGTTGTTTGCGTGGCAGGAGGCGAGCAGATCCGTGAGTTCAGATGGTGAGAACGGTCTGGTCGCAGAACTCGCATAAACGAGACAAAACATTCTGCCCTCTCCCTGTGGCAAATTTTCTAGGGGTAATCGTGACAAGCAAGCCGCAACATGTGCTGAGGTCTGCGAGCCTAAAACTACTCTGCAGCCATTCCTGCCTTCGATCAAGCCAATTTAACTTTTCCATCTCATCGTCTTTGCTCCCTTGGTGTGATCGTGTTCACATCCGTCCGGGCATTGGGATGTGCCTTGGCGTTCACTGCCCATTCCGGTGAATCAGGCGGTGCCGAGCCGACTCAAATAAGGGGAAGCCTCGATCGCTGGCGACTGATCCACGATATGCGTTATACGTTCTCGACCACGCTCTTGCAGAGTGGTATCGATCTCTACAAGGTGCAAGGGTTGTTCGGGTAGAAGTCGCCGAGTATGACGCAACGATTACGCATCATTACCCGGAGAGTTTGCGAAATGGGGTGGAGTTCTGGGACGGGTGCGAGGGATTAGCACAAATTTAGCACAGTCGGCGGGCTTGTAAGAGGGCAGTGTGCGTAAGTATTAGAAAAAATGGTGGGCCGTGTAGGGGTCGAACCTACGGCCCGCTGATTAAGAGTCAGCTGCTCTACCAACTGAGCTAACGGCCCCACCTGTGTGCACTATGTTTCGATCGTAACGTACCTGACAGAGCGAATGGTGCGCCTGACAGGATTTGAACCTGTGGCCCTCAGCTCCGGAGGCTGATGCTCTATCCAGCTGAGCTACAGGCGCTCCCGTCGATCAGACCAGGCACCTTAGCATAGGGTTTCTGTTTCTGTCTAGGGAGTTGATGCGTGATCTAGACGAATCCATATGGAAGGAGCAGTTCGTCCCCCGCCTCCGGTTGAGCCTGGCGTAGGATCGATAACGCCACTGCCTCGTCCTCGGCCAATCGGGCATAATCCGTTCTCACGCTAGGGGATGGCCGGACAATGGGTACGGCGGTCTGCACGCTGCACGCGCCATGGACCATCCCATCAGATTCGACGGGCACCCCCATCGTGCGGCAGGTGATGGGTCTGAACGTATAGACGCTGCAACGTCCGTCGGACGCCAGGGCGGGGCAGGGAAGGTGGGCAAAGTGTTCAACTACGGCATCGATGCGGCTGTCTTCCCACCCATCAAGATTCGGTGTGGTTCGAAGGTCCGGGTAAGCCAGTTCAAGTGAGGCGATCTGCGCTCTTGCGCGCGTGACGATGGCAGTTCTTTTGTCGGAGGGTAAGAGGTTAAGGCCCCGGTGCAATTCCAAGACATCGAGCTGAGTGATGGGGAAGATACCGATACAGCACTCGCAGCAGCCTTGAGTGCAGGGAAGGGCCTCAAGCAGCGAAGCCTGAGCGCGCCGGAACCAGTGCGAGGCTTGCTGAAAGAGCGGCAGGGGCTGGTGCATCGGTCCCCATCACTATTCTTCCTGCAGGGAGAGATCGACGATGAGTTCTCCCTTCGGAGAGAAAAATCCTTGCCGATCGATCTGTACGATACCGTTACAGTGTTCCTGAAAAAATTCCAGGATCCATCCGTTAAAATCGTAGCCTTCCTCCGTGATGTCAGCTTCTACCATGCGTGTGGTCAGGATAAACCGCGCGCGCGTGACATGTTCCTGCGCGAGGCTGGCTTCCAGGTCGTCATGGGAGGACAGATCTTCGCGGAACTGTTTCTGTTCCTGTTCAAAGAGGTCCTGATACGTTCCGCGGTCGCGGATGCAAAACACCTGGATTGGCTTCCGGTCGCGTGCATAGCCGAGGATCACCTGGACCCATGCCCATTCGTCCAGCATGGAGTCGTCCATGTCTGGCGGAAGGATCGGCGATTGCCCGCGCGACTTCAAAAACTCCATCAGCAGCCGAAGCGGAGGGGCATTCTCATTTTTACAAAAGACCCGTGAGTAGATCACCGCTTCAGGGGCGGTGCCCTCTGCGGGTTGGGCATTCGAGGGGAGAATGGGGAGTTCTTTGGCCATGAAGACGCCTCTTGTTCCTAAGTATGACGCTGAGCCGCGATGCGCCCGTGTACTCTACTCTGTGATCTGCTTGGCGCGCAAGGGCGTCAAGTGCGCGTGTCGCCAGTCTGGGCCGCATGTTTCCATCGGTCGGCTCTTGACAGCCCCTAGGGCTTTGGATACACTCTCGCCCTGTTTTCGGACTGATTCTGCAGACCACGCGCAGATTTCCGGCTCCACCTCTGTACGTACGAGTTTATAGATCGCAGACCGCACAAGTCAGTTCACTTTCATTCGTTGTTCAAAGGGAGGAACGCATGGCCAAGTCGATGACCAAATCGCAGATTGCTGACCATCTTGCTGGAAAGGCGGGAATTACGAAGAAAACGGCTGTCCAGTTTCTGGACGATTTCGCCGCCCTTGCCTATCGCGAAGCAAAGAATGCTTTCGTGGTTCCCGGCATCGGGAAGCTGGTGCTTGCCAATCGGAAGGCGCGCATGGGCCGGAATCCGCAGACCGGTGAGCCCATCAAGATTCCCGCCAAGCGCGTGGTGAAGTTCCGGGTCGCGAAGATGGCCAAAGATTCGATCCTCGGAAAGAAGTAATAGACCGCGTTCCTCTTTCGATCCAGGGCCGGTGCTGTGTGTAAGGCACCGGCCCTTGCATTGTCAGCAGTCGATTCCAGACCGGTGTTCACCGATGACACGGGTCTCTCAGAATGACGGAGCCAACCCGCTCCCCCCGGCGCCGTCATGTCCCACGAAACGCACCGCATCTCCATCCTGCACCATGGAATCTTCGCTGGCGATGCGTTTGTTGATGGTCACGAGGACCTTTTTCTCTCGTAAGAGTTGCAGCATGTGGCGAAGGCCGCGGCCCTGCCGTTGAATCACCTGCCGCACCGTGACGGGAGTGGGCAGTTCACAGGCCAGGTCCCGTTCTCCATCTGTCGTTTGCAGTTGTCCCATCAGCGTAATCGTAATCATGCGACGCGTATCCTCTTGATCGATAGGCCACCGGTTCTCAGTGCGCCGCTGAGGCGTGGATGCAAATTGACTCCCCCTCGCGGCCGCGACTAATATTACCATTATGCAATCCCTCAATATCCAGCGTCCCGGAATGCCTGACCTTCAGTTTGTGCTGGTCGTTTCGGCCTTGTGTACGTCAGGTCTTGAAACCTTGAATGTCCCGGAGGATCTCCGGCGCAGGGTGTTTGATGCCTGTTGGGCGCTGGTGAGCACGGATCCTCCGCCGAGCAATGAGCAGGAACGGGTGTTGGATTTGCGGTCCGGCACAGAGCTCACGCTGGATGCCCTTGTTGCGACGATTCGACAGCTGTTTGCGGAGGCGGGCATTTCAACGTTAACCTGGGACCATCCGCCCAGCAATCCCACTCGCCCCAGCAGTCCTGCCGCAGAACCATTGATCGATCGATTGCAGAAACTCTATCCGGATCCTCCTCCGACATCCGATCCCTCAGGCCGAAACTAATCGCGCAGGTTTCTTCCTGCGCGGATCCCGGCGCGTTCAGCTTTTCCCCATGGGAAGAAGAGGGTATGATGCGTCTGTTGAACGTCATTCCATCCAAGAGGGGCCATGCAGATTACACCGACGCCGCTGAGCGGCCTGTTTCAGATCGAACCGGATGTCTTCGGGGATGCGCGTGGAAAGTTCGTGGAGATCTTTCGTGAGTCTCGATACGACGCGGCAGGCATCACCAAGCCGTTCGTGCAGGATAACTTTTCCTGGTCTGTCCGCGGCACGCTGAGAGGCCTCCACTACCAATTGGCCCGGCCCCAGGGAAAGCTGGTCATGGTGGTGAAAGGAACGGTGTATGACGTGGCAGTCGACATTCGGCAAGGCTCACCGACATTCGGCCAGTCGTATGGTGTGGAATTGTCCGAGACGAACATGCGGCAGCTGTACATCCCGCCGGGCTTTGCGCATGGCTTTTGTGTCCTCAGCGAAGAAGCCGGCTTCTTGTATAAGTGCACCGATGTATATTCACCGCCGGATGAACGTGGAATCATCTGGGACGACCCGGAATTGGCGATTGCTTGGCCCATCACGGCCCCACTTCTTTCGGCAAAAGACCAAGCCTATAAATGCCTTGCCGACATGACGGC
>DAONAB010000009.1:9711-25224 GCA_035400805.1 Nitrospira sp.
CCCCACTTCTTTCGGCAAAAGACCAAGCCTATAAATGCCTTGCCGACATGACGGCTGAGTTGCCCCGCTATCAGGCGCCGTAGTTGAGGAGTGGTGCTGCCAATTGCTCGTGGTTCCCTTTGAGTCAATGCGACCTCACTCGTACGCTGAATAGCCTGCCTGCGCCTCACGCGTTTTCCGTCTCAGAGAGCGCCTGCCACTCTCATAGCTGATCCATTGAAGGCTACCTTCCGGCTTGCCGTGCGACCGACCTCCATGCTATGTAGGAATCATTCCTGTCTAGTGATCACGGCATGAAATTAGTTCCGCAGGACATTGAAGCCCGTTTTCGCCGGCACGCCGTCCGTGTCACGCGCCAGCGTGCAGCGATTTATGCGGCCTTGGTTGAAACCACCAGTCATCCGAGCGCCGAGGATCTCTATCGGATGGTCAAGCGCCAGCAGCCGATGATGTCGCGCAACACCGTGTACTACACGCTGGGCGTCCTGCGGAACGCGGGGTTGGTTCGGGAAGTCAACGTGGGCCATGACATGGCGCGGTATGACGGGAACGTGCGTATGCATCACCATCTCATCTGCCTGGGATGCGGCCAGATTATGGATGTGATGGACGACGACTTGAATCAGTTACAGCTGTCGAGCGGGCAGGCGAGAGGATTTGATGTCGTGGGGCATCGGGTCGAGTTTCATGGATATTGTGTGAGTTGTCAGCAGGCTGAGCGCAACGTGTCCCCACGTCGCACCTAGGCTGCGTTATTTATTGAAGGAGGAGAGTATGGGAAACAGTTTGAAGGGCACCAAGAGTCATGAGAACCTCAAGCACGCCTTTGCCGGCGAGTCGCAAGCCAACCGACGGTACCTGTATTTTGCGCGCCGAGCCGATATCGAAGGGTATCCCGATGTCGGGGGACTGTTCCGCGACACGTCCGAGGCAGAGACCGGCCACGCCTTCGGGCATTTGGATTTCCTGAAAGAAGTCGGCGATCCCGCCACCGGCGTGCCGATCGGAAATACCGAAGCCAACTTGAAGTCGGCGATTGAAGGTGAAACCTACGAATACACACAGATGTATCCGGGGATGGCCAAGACGGCGCGTGACGAAGGGTTTTCGGAATTGGCGGAATGGTTTGAGACATTGGCCAAAGCTGAGAGGTCCCATGCCAATCGGTTTACCAAGGGCCTCGACAGTTTGAAGCAGTAACAGCCACACTGCCGGATTCGGGCGCATCGTGATCGGGTGAGGCGGAGTATTCCGTCTCACCCGCATCCTGATCTCTTAGCCAGTGTCAGAAGGAATTCCCTTCCGTGAAAGAACTTCGCCTCCTCCAGCCGATCGATCCGGCCACCCTCGAACAGGAAACGCTGCGGATTTACGATGTGTGCGACGGATGCCGCCGCTGCTTTAATCTCTGTCCCTCCTTTAACACGCTCCTGGACCGGATCGATGAGTATGAGAGTGATGTGACGAAGTTCACGCCCGCTGATCATCATCGAGTCGTCGACGAATGTTACTATTGCAAGCTGTGCTACAACCATTGCCCCTACACGCCGCCGCATCAATACGGCATCGATTTTCCGCTTCTGATGGCCGTATGGAAAAAACGGTTGGCCGCGGTACGGGGGATTCGATGGCGGGATTGGCTCCTGACCAGAACGGACCTGTTAGGACGACTCAACAGCGCCCTTGCGCCACTCGTGAACTGGGGATTGGGCCAAGGGTGGGTGAGACGCCTCATGCAAACGGTGCTGGGCGTGCATCAAGAACGACAGGTTCTGCACTATCAACAGGAAACATTCACGCGTTGGTGGGGCCGGCGTTCGTCCGGGACCCCCGCGGCGACCGGTAAGAAAGTCGCCTTGTTCGCCAGCTGTCTCGTCAACTATCAAGCGACCGATGTCGGCAAGGCAACGGTGCAAGTGTTGGAAAAGAACGGCATCCATGTGGTGTTGCCGGACCAGTCCTGCTGCGGCATGCCGTCCTTTGATACCGGTGATACCACGGCGATGGTGAAGGCGGCAGAGCACACGATCGCATCGCTGAAGCCCTGGGTCGATCAAGGCTATGATGTGGTGATCCCTACTCCCAGCTGCAGTCTGATGGTGAAGCGGGAGTATGCCAATCTCGTGTCAGGGGACGATGCGACACGGGTTGCGGCTCGCACCTACGATGTCTGTGAGTACCTCATGAAGCTTAAGCGAGAGGGCGGCCTTGCGACGGATTTTATTCAGCAGCCCGGACGGGTGGCCTATCAAGTGCCGTGTCACTTACGCGATCAAAACATCGGCTTCAAGTCGAAGGAGCTGATGGAATGCGCCGGCGCACAGGTTGACGTGATTGAAAAATGCTCCGGTCATGATGGTTCGTGGTCGGCCAAAACTGAATTCTTCCCGCTCTCGATGAAAATTGCGCAGAAAGCCGTGCGCCTGGTCGAGCAGGTTCCCGCTGATGTGGTGGCATCCGATTGTCCGCTGGCAGGTCTTCAACTGGATCAAGCCGGCGCCCGGGCCCATGTCGGCGGCAAGGCCGCGCAGCATCCCATTCAAGTGGTACGCGACGCCTACGGGTTGCCCAGAGATCCCCAAGCCCTGTAGCACAGTGAGTGTAACCGGACGATCATGAACCAACTGACGCCAAACGATCTGCTTCCCCCGGACGAGTATGAGCGGCAACGCGAGGCGTACCGGCAGACCATTATCGACCTCAAACGCCGCCGGCGGATCGGTATCGGCGAGAAGATCACCATGGTCTTTGAGAATCGAGAGACGCTCCGTTTCCAGATTCAGGAAATGATCCGCGTGGAGCGCATCCTCGATCCAAAGAAAGTCCAGGATGAGTTAGAGGTCTACAATGTCCTGCTGCCGGGCTCCGGTGAATTGAGCGCGACGCTGTTAATCGAGCTCACTGAGGCCGAGACGATGAAACATTGGCTGGATCTGTTTATGGGGCTGGATCATGGCCAAAAACTCGGACTGCGAGCCGGCGGAGAGATCGTGTACGGCGAGTTTGAAGGCGGACACAGCCACGAAACAAAAATCAGCGCAGTGCATTTCGTGCGCTTTCGTCCGACTCCTGCCATGGTGACCGCTCTGGCAGATCCGGCGGTGCGTGTGGCGCTCTCCGTTCGCCATGCCGGCTATGAAGCGGACGCCGAGGTGCCTTGGACGATGCGGCAGGAGTGGTTGTCTGACCTCCGCCCCTAGTGCGTGGGCGGTCTGAGTTTACGCTGGCATTCAACGAGAATCTCTTGTACATAACAGGCAGCAGTTCCACCTGGTATCTGTAAGGCTATGGCGTCCGTTCTTCTGAATAAGCGCATCGAGTTTTGTGCCTCCCACCGCTATCATAAGCCGGAGTGGGATGCTGAAAAGAACCGTGCCACCTTCGGCGCGTGCAATAACGATCCCGGGCACGGGCATAACTATATGCTGGAAGTGACCGTCGCGGGAGAGGTCGATCCGCGAACCGGCATGGTGGTCAACCTCTTCGATCTGAAGCGCGTGTTGCTCCAGGTGCTCGAGGAATTCGATCACAAGCACCTGAATTTAGATCTGCCGTACTTCAACCACCAGATTCCGACTTCCGAAAATCTGGCCCGTGTGCTCTGGGATAAACTCCAAGCTCAGCACGACATCGGCACACTTCAGCGGCTGTCTCTGTATGAGGATGAGGACCTTTGTGCCGACCTCACGGCAGAGGCCGGCCTGGATGTCGCGTCGGTCACCCGGCGCTACTCATTTACCGCTGTGCATGAGGGACATCGAGGCCATACCTGGGATCTCTTTGTGTCCGTGCATGGACCGATTCATCCTGAGACCGGGATGGTGACCGATATTGTCGCGTTGGATCGCCTGGTCAAAGAGCGTGTATTGGTCCCCTTTGATGGTCGGGATTTGCGCATGGTCTTGGCTACTCCGTCCGTCACGGGAGAATATCTCGCCAAGGCCGTATGGGATCGTATTGTCTCGTCTGTTCCGGCCGGTCGTCTGCAACTCGTGAAACTCGTCCAAACCCGCGACCTCTCCTACGAATACGCCGGCTGAGTCGATTCGGCCAAACTCTGCTTCCCCTCTCTGTCATGGCTCGCTGCGGGTGGTTCACCGCATGGTGACCGCGTCGTTCTCTCTCGAGTGTTCTTGTCTCGCAAAATCGTTGGTAAGTACACCTCGATTAGCAGGTTGGAGCTGGTCCTGCGGGGACCGACGGCGTCCTGAGCTCAGGCCCGGAAGAGGAGGTATGCGAGCGTGGTGATGGAGAGAAGCACGGTCGTGGCAAACAGACGCCAGGCGAGCGTCAATGATCGTTGCGTAGCACGTAAGGTGCTCTGGAATTGCCCGATCGTGTCAGCTTGAAGGGAGATGGTGTGCTGGAGGCTGCTGACCTGTTCCTGCAAGACGGCGATGGCTTGGTCGGTGGGCACTGAATCCGGCGCAGGAGGGGGCGTACGAATACGACCGATTGTTTTCAATAACTCGGGGGCGTGGTCTACGACGACCGGTAAGACCTTCTTGGCAATCTGCAGCGCGGCGACCCAGGGAATACTCATGTAGGCCTCTCTCAATTGCACCATAAGAAAAACCCTCGTGTATTCATGACACAGGAGGGATGCCCAAATCTACACGGGCTCAGCTCGACTGGGCTGGCGCTGTCGCCGGACGCAGACCGGGCACAGACCGGACACATCATGGGGCTGCAAAAAAAAACCATCAGGTCGGCAGTTCTTGCCTAGACTCCCTCTTCTCGATAAGGCGGCGTCATCAAAACGCTATGATTTGTTGAAGACTTCGTGGAGGACGCCTCCTGGCCTGATTGTTGAAAGAAACGGCTGCAGCGTAGTGGATGTGCTGGGGTGGACGTGGAGGTGTGAGCGCCATGATGTCTTTATGGGAATTTTTCAGCCAGGACGTGACTCTCTTGGGAGAGCTTCATAGCCCGATGTTGAGTTGGCTCGGGTCCGGTGGGTTGATCGCGTTGTTCATGTGGCACGCCGGGCGGCTCTCGACGGCCATTTCCAGCGTCCAGACGTGTTACATGCGGGTCTGGCCGACCTTGACGAGCCTCGCTGCCAGCCGAAAGAGCCTTCAAAACGAGTGGCTGACGGTGCCGAGTTTGAGCGATGTGAAGAAAGTCGCCAATCAAGCCGGCGGTCAACCCGAGCGAGTGGATCTTGACGATCTCCATACGCTGGACAAGGCGATGCGCCGTGAGCCGCGTCTCGAACAAGCCTGGCTCCACTTTCGCAAGACCTTTGTCGTCGAGCGTACGGCCTGGTTTATCGAACCAAAGGTATTTGCCACACGAACGGCGGCTGAATTTTTCCCGCGCGACCTACTGAACAGCCGGCTCAATCTTTCGTTTTATCATCAGTTTCCTTCGCTCATCACGGGCGGCGGCCTCCTGCTCACGTTTCTGGCGATCCTGATCGGGTTAAGTAAGCTGCACGCGGACGGATCTCATATCGTCGGGATTCAGGGCTTGATCAACGGTCTGGCGGGGAAATTTCTGACGTCGATTGTGGGATTGCTCTGTGCCAATCTGTTCGTGCTGCTGGAAAAATCAGCGATGCATCGATTGGCGACCACGAAACAGCGATTCGTGACCATGGTGGACGAATTGTTTCCCCGTAAAACGATGGAGCAGATGCTGGAAAACTTCACGCCGGGAGCCGGTCCGACCACGGCTCAGTCTCCGGTTGCGGCGGGAGTGGTGCCGAGCGATTTCGGTGATCGTCTGGCGGGGAGCCTGAGTGATCGGTTGAGTCCGACGGTCACCGCCTTGAGGGAGGCGGTCGAGGTGCTGGCCAGGCGCGAGCAGGGAGGTCGCACAGGCGCTCCGGATCGGTTGGCTGAGGAACTCTCACGGGTGATGCAACAGACCATGGCGGCACCGATTCAAGAGTTGAATCAGGCCATTCAGACGTTGGCCCGATCGGTAGAAGAACTGAAGCGAGACCGGGACCTCAAGCCGGCTTCGGACGAGTTTGAATTCGAATCGTTGGACGAGATGCCGGCCGCCGCGGTGGCGCAGGAGATCCAGCACGATGGTGAGACTGATGACAGCATGCTCGGGTTGCGATGGTTTGCGAATTGGCGACAAGGGGCCTCGGTGAAGGGAGCAGCCTGATATGCGCGCCAGTCATTCGCCGGAATCTTCCGAACAGTCCTCGGTGCTCACGATCGGAGTCACGGACCTGATGACGTCGCTGGCCGTCATTTTTATCCTGCTGTTCAGTGCCTATGTGACCAAAGTGTCTGAAACAGACGTGCAAGCGAAAGTGAAGGCCCCGGTGCAGGCGCCTGAGCGGAAGGTGGCGACGAGCACAACGGAGGATATGAAGGGAGTCCTTCGCGAGCATTTTCAGCGGTTCGATCTGTCGTTGGATGCCGACCCCGCCGACTCCAATGTGGTACGGATTGTCGTGCCCGATGCCTTGCTGAACTTCGAGTTCGGGAAGGGAACGCTGTCGTCAGTCGCGGATCGGTTTCTGGTGGACGCGATGCCGACCTACGCGGCGCTTCTCTGCGGCGCCATGCGTGATCGCATCGACTCGCTGGTCATCGAGGGGCATACTGACGATCGCGGGTCGGACATTTACAATTTAAAGCTCAGCCAGGAACGCTCCCTGAACGTGATGGTCAAGGGGCTTGAGGTCATCAAAGACTCGGCGCCCTGGGCCTATCGCTGCTTTCATGAAAAAACGTCGGCCAGCGGGCGAGGACGCCAGGATTTGGTGGTAGATCAGTCGCGGGTACTCGACCGGGACAAGAGCCGGCGCGTGGTCTTTAAGATCCGGTTACGCCCCACAGATCGTTCAGGAGAAATGAATCAGGCCATGCGGCAGCTTGAATCGCCGGCCTTTAGTTCCCGCCTCTTTTAGACGCGGGTGATGGCGGCGCATCCTTGGCGCAGCGAAATCCCACATCATTTCTTCGCGCATCGGGCGCATACCCTGCGCGATTGGCGGATCGAATGGCCTTGGCATCATTGTTCCAAGCCCCTCCGCGCAATGCTCTCAGAGGGCCTGCCGAGGGGCCGGCAGGATTGTCCCGTGGGCTAAACTGGTAGTAGGTAGCGTCATACCAGTCGGCCACCCATTCCCACAGATTTCCGGCCAAGTCGTACACCCCGTTCGGCGTTTTCCCTAATTCGAACTGCCCGACGTTGCTCAGTGTGTCGTAGCCATGCCATTTGCTGTGCCCGGCATTGGCGTGACCCCTCGTGGGATGTGTGTCTCCCCAGGGATAGATTCGTCCCTCAGTACCGCGCGCTGCCAGCTCCCATTCCGCTTCTGTCGGCAATCGTTTCCCGACCCATCGGCAGTAGTCACGGGCGTCATACCAATTGACGCCGACCACCGGTTTGTTGTCGTTGGAACCGCTGGTCGCCTCATTCCATTTGAAAGGAGGATCAGGTTTTTGTGAGGCGAGAAATTCGGCATACCGCGCGACGGTGACTTCTTGTGTGTCCAGATAAAATGCCTTGACGGAGACGCGGTGGACCGGTTGCTCGTCGTCCTGGCCGCGATCGCTCCCCATGGCGAATTCCCCGGTGAGGATGAAGGCCATTGGAGCCGTCTTTGTGGAGTTGATTGGCACGGCGCGGAATTCCGCAAGGCTGGCGGGAGAGGCGCTTCGCGGGGTGTCGTGACCACTGCTGAGCCCGGGAATCATGAAACAGAGTAGCCCGGCAAAAACACGCACGAGGAAAGAAAATGCGCGCCCCGGTTGAACCCAATCCACAACCATTTCATTCAGACAGCGGATCTTCACGCGTTCATTGTATCGCGTCTGCGCGGAGAAGTGGGATGGGGCGCAACGCCTAGAGCGTATGGGGGCGTTGAAGGCGTGCGATGGAAGCCGGGTGCAGGCCGCCAGGAAATTTTACTTCAACAGGTGGTCAGAAATTAATGCTGCCAGCTCGGCCGGTTCGACGACCCCTTCGCGAGTCAGCAATAGTTTGCCCTGTGCGAAGAAGTGGGTGGTGGGATAGGTCTCAAATGTGTGAGCTTTCTTGATCTCACGGCAACGGCCGGGCACATGCATCTTGGCCTTCCCGATCTTGATGGTGGGAAATTTTGCGGCGGTTTCTTCCAGAATGGGATCGTACTGTTTGCAGGGTTCGCACGTGGCCAGCCCATAGGCCACGACCGCACCGGCACTCTCGGTGAATTCTTTATAGTTCTCGTCCCGAACATCTTGGACTGTGCCGGTCATGGGATCTCCTCATCTAACACGGAAGATCGAGGGGAGGGCCTCCATTATGGCCCGTTCCCCCCGGTCCCCATTTGGCGCTTAGCTCAGTTTTGCGAGGGCGGCGAGAATGTCCTTATCTTCCCGCGCCACCTTGATTTCCTGAACCTTCACGTAGGCCACTTTGCCGTTTTTGTCGACGATGACTGTTGCACGCTTGCCGCAATTCAGCGGCTCAAAATACAATCCGTACTTCTTGACGACTTCGCGGTTGAAGTCGGACAGGAGGCGGTGCTTCAGGTCGAGCGAATCCGCCCAGGCCTTGTGAGAAAAGAAACTGTCGCAGCTGATGCCGAACAGTTCGGCATGGGCGCCCTGGAACTTGGGGAAGTCATCGGTCAGGCACTTGTTTTCACCCTGACAGACCGGGCTCCAGTCGAGCGGGTAGAACGCGAGCACCACATTGCTCTTCCCTCGATAGTCGCTCAGCTTCACGTCCTTCTGATCCTGATCCTTTAATGTAAAATCCGGCGCGGTATCGCCGACTTTAATTTCTGCAGCCACATCACTCATTGAAATCCTCCTAGGTTAGACCTGCGGAACTGCGCAAACTCATTCGTGGTACCACGCCTGGAAAAACCTTGTCAACGGGGCCAGAAGGCCTAGGCGCAGAGGGTGAAGGCCGATAATCGATTGATTTCGCAATGGTTTGCGGGCGAATTGAGGCAGATCAGCGAAGGTCGGTACTGATTTGTCGGAAGGCCATCATGCGGCCGGTGGGCGCGGCCGTGCGATGCTTAATGAATCGAATGGTATGAGCAAGGGCATGGAGATCCATGGTGCATCCCACCTTCTGGTTGTGCCCCTTGCGTAACACGGCGTCGGCGGCACAGTGCAGAAGTGCAATCGTCTCTCGATCCGGGAGGCCACGCGGTTGAATCACCTCCAGTTCGTCCAAGCCAAACTTTGTAAGACCGAGCGTATAGAACCATTCGGAAGAATGATCATCGGTCTCGCTGTGTTGGACGGTGACATGGTCGGTGGTGACAAACACCTCCAACGGGCGATCATTCCAATCCGAAGGATTCAGGTATTCCTGAGAGGCCACGTCGAACGCGGTGCCTTGCGTGAGCAAGGTCAGGCCGCGGGCGAGGCGCGCGGCGACCAGCACGGTGTCGGCGATGGTGCTTGGAGTGGCGGAGGAGAGGGAAACGGCACCCAACTCGTGATGGTCCCATGACAAGACCTGCTGCCACTGCGCGGCTTCACTGGTCGGCAGGTTGGTCAGCACGTGCGCCCTCCAGGGACCGTGGCTGGCGCTGCCACGGCCTTCCGCGCGGTCGGCCCAGGTGAGGGGGCCTCCATATTGGAGGTCGTACCAGATGGTCAGTTCCTCGAGGGACGGCGGCGTCCCTCGATAACCGATGACATAGAGTGGAGGCTTGGCGGGCGCAGGTTTCGGGGCTTTTTTCCGAATCTTCATGCAGTCCGCACGAGGTACGAAGCTCTGTGGAGATTACTTCGCGCTTTTCTTGGCCTTCCGGCGGTCGTCCGGGTTGAGCATCCGCTTGCGAAGGCGCAGGTATTTCGGTGTGACCTCAACCAATTCGTCCTGGCCGATATACTCCATCGCGAATTCGAGTGACATTTCCCGTGGCGGCGTGAGCACCAGCGCTTCGTCGGTGCCGGCGGCGCGCATGTTGCTCAACTGTTTCTGCTTGCACACGTTGACGTCTAGATCCTCGTCACGGCTGTTTTGCCCGACGACCATTCCCTGATAGACCTCAACCGACGCGCCGATGAAGAGTTCGCCGCGTTCTTGAGTCATGAAGAGCGCATACGCAGTGCTGGTTCCGGCCTCGAAGGCTACCAGCGAGCCATGTGGCGCCACGAGCAGGGCTTTTTCGTCCGCTGGAGCGTAGCCTGAGAACACGTGGTGCATAATGATAGTGCCCCGCGTCTTGGCGAGGAGGATATTCTTGAGGCCGATGATGCCGCGCGTCGGGATGTGATACTCGATATGCATTTCGCTGGCGGTGCCTTCGGAATTCACGAGTTTCATGTGGCGGAGTTCGCCGCGCCGTTTTCCGATTTCCTCGATCACTGGGCCCTGGTATTCCGAAGGGACTTGAATGGTCAGTTCTTCAAACGGTTCCGTGACCGTGTCCCCGTCTCGATGCAGAATGACTTCGGGCTGTGAGATCTGAAGCTCATAACCTTCGCGACGCATCTGTTCGATGAGCACGCCGAGATGCAGCTCTCCGCGTCCGGCTACCAGGAATCGATCGGCACTGTCGGTTTCCTGCACGCGCAAGGAGACGTTGGTTTCCAATTCCTTGAACAACCGTTCGCGCAAGTGGCGCGACGTCAGGTATTTTCCGTCGCGCCCCGCGAAGGGGCTGTTGTTCACGGAAAACGTCATTTGCACGGTCGGTTCGTCGATCGTGACACGCGGAAGCGCGACAGGATTGCTTGGATCGGCAATGGTATCGCCGATGTTCACTTCATCCAGCCCGGAAATGGCGACGATTTCACCGGCTTCAGCGGACTCCACGTCGCTGCGCTCCAGACCGGAGAACACGGCAAGGTCGGAAATCTTGCCGGCAACCTGGCCGCCGTCTTTGGTCAGCGTCACTACATTTTGACGTCGGGCGATCGAGCCGGATTGAATTTTGCCGATGCCCATTTTGCCTTTATAGGAATCCTGCGCAAGCGCCAGCACCAGCAGCTGGAAGGGGTCGTCGCGGTTAATGGCTGGCGCGGGGATCTTCTCGAGAATGGTTTCCAGCAGGGGAGAGATATCTGTCCCGGGCTGTTTGAGATCGAGGGTCGCGATGCCTTTAATAGCGGAGGCGTAGACAATGGGGAAATCGAGCTGTTCGTCGGTGGCGCCCAAATGCACGAATAGATCGAACGTTCGATTGACCACATCGTCGATCACGGCGTCCGGGCGATCGATTTTGTTGACGACGACAATGGCTTTATGTCCGAGGGCCAACGCTTTCCGCAAGACAAACGTGGTTTGCGGCATCGGGCCTTCTTTGGCATCGACGAGAATCAGCACGCCGTCCACCATACGCAGCGTGCGCTCGACTTCGCCCCCGAAATCGGCATGTCCCGGGGTATCGACGATGTTGATCTTCACCCCTTTGTAGGTCACGCTGGCATTCTTGGCCCGGATGGTGATGCCGCGTTCGCGCTCCTGGTCCATCGAGTCCATGATGCGTTCGCCCATGTCATCGATTTTCCGATGCACGTGGGTCTGCCGCAGCACGGCATCGACGAGCGTGGTTTTCCCGTGGTCGACGTGCGCGATAATGGCGATGTTGCGAATGTCGGTCCGACGACCTTTCGGCGCGTGCAAACCAGTGGTGGGTGAGGGCGCTGAGCTGTTCATAATCTCCAATGCCGTGAAAGTGCCAAAAAAAAGACGCCTTCCTATGAAGGCGTCTAAGCCTATGGAATATACCCGATTCTCTGAGCTCCCCGCAAGCTCATTATCGAAAGCGGGAGAGAAACTTCTTTCGACGACGATTCGCACCTTGCTTGAGTTTGTCTGGTGCGCATTGTATGGTGGGGTTGTCGCGGGTTGACCCCTTTCCTCGCAACCATCCAACTGCATGTCCGAACTCGATCACTTACTCGATAAGCCTGAAAAGCCACGCCGTCAGCGGCGCTGGTGGAAAATTGTGCTGATCGGGCTGCTGCTCGCCATTGTGCTCGGGGGCGGGGGCGCCGCCGGAATCCTCTGGTATTTCTCGCAGGACCTGCCGTCGTTGGACCCTCTGCAGAACTATCAACCGAGTTTGGTGACGCGCGTCTATTCCGACGACCGCCAGGTCATCGGTCAGTTTTTCATTGAACGGCGATTTCTCAAACCCATCCAGGAAATGCCAAAGAGCCTGACTCAAGCCGTGATTGCGACCGAAGACACGCGGTTTTTTGAACACCCGGGCCTGGACATCGTGGGCATTCTTCGCGCCGCCTGGACGAACATACGCCATGGCGGCAAGAAGGTCGAAGGCGCCAGCACGATCACCCAGCAGCTGGCCCGGTCGCTGTTCCTGTCTGCCGAGCGGACGTTCGATCGCAAAGTGCGCGAGCTCATCCTGGCGTACAAGATGGAACTGGTGCTGTCGAAGGAACAGATTCTGGAGATGTATCTCAACCAGATCTATTTCGGGCAGGGCGCCTACGGTGTAGCGGCGGCCGGTCAGACCTACTTCGGGAAGGAACTCTCGAAGCTCACGTTGGCTGAATCGGCGTTCCTGGCCGGGCTTCCCAAATCTCCCAGCCACTACTCACCGTTCAAAGCCTATGATCGGGCCAAGAAGCGACAGGAGCATGTGCTGAGCCGCATGGCGGAGGCGGGGTTCATCAGTGTCGCCGACCGGGATCAGGCCGTTGCCGAAAAGCTGAATTTCCGCCGCCCTGGCAGCGAACACCTTGGTCCGTATTTTGTGGAATATATTCGGCAGCTCCTCGTGGCCAAGTTCGGCGAAGCCATGGTGTACAAGGGCGGACTGGAAGTCTTTACCACGCTGAACGCCGACATGCAGAAAGCGGCCGAAGCCGCCGTGTTTAACGGTTTGCGTGAAGTCGACAAGCGCCAGGGCTGGCGCGGCCCGCTCCGCACCGTCGATGTGACCGCACTGGAAGTTCCAGCACATGACCCCTCTGTGAAACTTGCGGAGGGAGATATGATGGAAGGGGTGGTGACGAAGCTCGCCAAGGATCACGTGCTGGTCCAGATCGGTGGCACCACGGGCCGGCTCAGTTTCGACGACATGGCCTGGGCCTCCAAATATCTTAAGGGAAAGGATCCCACGAAGGATGCCGTTCCCGTCAAGAACATCAAGCAGCTCCTGACGCCAGGTGACGTGATCGAGGTCGGGGTCAAGAAGCTGGATAAAGATGTGGTGCATTTGCGGTTGGAGCAGACACCGGTCGTCGAAGGCGCGCTTGTGGCCGTCGATCCCAAAACCGGCGCGGTCCGCGCCATGGTCGGCGGGTATGATTTCGCGCGTAGCGAATACAACCGCGCCGTGCTTGCCCGTCGTCAGCCGGGGTCTTCATTCAAACCCATTATCTATGCGACGGCGATGAATCAGGGCATGAGTCCAGCCACGGTGGTGTTGGATGCGCCGGTGGTGTACGAGCAGGAAGAAGAGGACAAGACGTGGAAGCCCGAAAATTACGGCAAGCGTTTTCACGGCATTGTCAGCCTGCGGGAAGCACTGATCCATTCACACAATCTCGCCACGGTGCGCCTTCTGGATAAGGTCGGGATTCGAAACGTGATCGATTTTTCACGGACTGTCGGGATGGTCAGTCCGCTCGCCGCGGATCTTTCCCTGGCACTGGGTTCATCCAGTGTGGGGTTGATGGAGCTCGTCTCAGTCTATGGGGTGTTTGCCAACCAGGGCGTGCGCGTCGAACCCTATGCCGTGGCCAGCGTACAGGACAGCGGGGGGCGCACATTGGAGCAGGCGGCCATTCAGCCACGGCAGGTGGTGTCCCGTGAAACGGCTTACCTGATCACGAACATGATGGAAGATGTGATCCAGCGTGGGACGGGCATTGCCGCCAAAGCGGTCATCGACCGTCCCGTGGCGGGAAAAACCGGCACCACCAACGACTTTACCGATGCCTGGTTCATTGGCTCGACGCCGAATCTGGCAACCGGTGCATGGGTGGGATTTGACGATCGGCGGCCCTTGGGCGAAACGGAGTCCGGCGCGCATGCCGCCTTGCCGATTTGGATCTCCTTTATGAAGGAGGCGCTCAAACAACTGCCGGTGATACCGTTTGAAATTCCGGAAGGTGTGATGTTCGTCAAAGTTGATCCTTCGACGGCGCTGTTGACCGATCAAGATGAGCAGCGTGGGACTGTGGAATTATTTACCAAGGGGACGGAACCGACGAAGAGTGCGGGATCTAAGATCGACCCCACCGAATTTTATAAACTGGACCAGGCTCAGGATAGCGCTTCTCCCTCTCCTGTAACGGAATAGCGCCACAGAATGGTTACATCGTTCGCTGATGGCCGCTGCTCGTGCGCCGGTCACGTGAACTCGCCGGCGATTTCAGTGGGAGAATTTGGGGGAGCAACGGAGAGGGATCGTTCAGGACCGGGAGTCCTGATACTCTTCGTGCCAGGCCATCTGGATAGATTCGAGGATTTTCTCGTTTGATTTCTTGGGATCGTCTTTGAAATCCGGGAGGGCGACGATCCAGGCGTGCATGTCTGTAAAACGGATGGTCAGCGGATCAGCATCCGGGTGCTCCTCCACCAGGCGAATCGCAATATCTTCTGCATCCTGCCATTTCAAATCCATCAGAGCTCCTCGCGTCGGGAATCACGTCACATCAGAGATTTTTTTGCCTTGAAGCCCTTGCTTCAAGGAGTCGTCCAGCATAGCCACCGTGAGGCCTTTGGCCGCTTGCTCCAGATCAGCCATACGCCCGCGAATGGCACGGGGGTCTGTTCCCTCTTTGGCGGAGGCGAGAGCCGATAGCGCCGTGCGAATCGTGAGGACTTCTTCTGCGGAGACGAGATGTCCGCCGTCGGCCAATGACTTCTCGGTCGTGGTGATCAGCGCCCCCGCATCCAGCCGGGCTTCAATGACTTTTCGTGCACTGACATCGTCCGCCGCGAATTTGAAGGAGTCTTCGATCATGCGTTCGACTTCTTGGTCCGACAGTCCGTACGACGGTTTCACCTCAATCGACTGAGTCTCTCCGGTCCGCATGTCCTTGGCCATGACGTTCAAAATGCCATTGGCATCGATAAGAAACGTCACTTCGATACGAGGGACGCCCGCCGGCAATGGCGGGACCTTGAGGCGAAAGCGGGCGAGACTGCGATTGTCCTTCGCCAGCTCGCGCTCTCCTTGGAGAATGTGGATATCCACACCGGTTTGGCCGTCGACATAGGTCGTGAACATTTCCTTGGCGCTGGCGGGAATGGTCGTGTTGCGTCTGATCAAGCTACTCATCACCCCGCCCATGGTTTCGATACCCAAGGACAGCGGGGTCACGTCGAGCAGCAGCATATCGGTCGTCCCACCGCTCAGAATATCGGCTTGCACCGCAGCGCCGAGCGCGACGACTTCGTCCGGATTGAGGTCGCAGTGCGGTTCTTTCCCGAACAGGGCCTTCACCCGTTGCCGGACCAGGGGCATGCGCGTTGATCCACCCACGAGCACGACTTCATCAATGTCGGTCGGATTGAGTCCGGAATCTCTCAGTGCCAGGCGACAGGGACCAAGCGAGCGCTCAACCAAAGGGCTACAGAGTCCTTCGAGTTGGTCGCGCGTCAGCTCGC
>DAONAB010000010.1:0-9829 GCA_035400805.1 Nitrospira sp.
GTTGAGGTTCGAGCCAATGGCCGGTTCCGAGCTCCTCTTAGAGTATCTCAGTCGATATTTTCCGGTATTAGTCTTTGTGTTCATCGCACTGGCATTCGGCGTCGGCACGCTGCTCATCAGTTATTTTGTTCAACCCAAGTATCCCGAACCAGAGAAGCTTTCGACCTATGAGTGCGGATCTGAACCCTTTTCTGACGCCAGAATGCCGTTCCCCGTTCGTTATTATATTTTCGCCATGCTGTTCGTTATTTTCGACGTGGAAGTCATCTTTCTGTATCCCTGGGCCATTGTATTTAGCAAGATCGGCCTCATCGGACTAATTGAGATGTTGATCTTTATCGGGCTTTTCCTCGTCGCCTATGTGTACGCCTGGCGAAAAGGAGCGTTGGAATGGGATTAATTCAGCTGGGCGGCCACGATAAAGACGGCTCGCCCGATGTCATTACCCTCACGGTTGAAAAAGCTGTGAATTGGGCCAGAAAAGGATCCTTGTGGCCCATGACTTTTGGTCTGGCCTGTTGCGCGATTGAAATGATCGCGGCCGTCTCCTCACGCTACGACATGGATCGTTATGGAGCAGGCGTGTTCCGTGCGTCCCCCCGCCAGTCCGACCTGATGATCGTCGCGGGCACCGTATGCCGACGCATGGCGCCCGTCATTCGGAAGATCTACGATCAGATGCCTGAGCCGAAGTACGTGATTGCCATGGGTTCTTGCGCCACATCAGGAAATATTTACGACAGTTACAGTGTGGTTCAGGGAGTCGACCGATTCGTGCCGGTCGACATTTATGTGCCGGGATGCCCCCCAACCCCGGAAGCCCTGTTCGATGGCATTCTGAAGTTGCAGGAGCGCATTATGCAAAAGCGCGTGTTCGTCTCCCAACCCAAAGAAGTGAAAGACGCGCTGAAGGTCTGACGGACGGAACCGATTCATGAGCCAACTAGCACAACGTATCGAGGACACCTTTCCCGGTGCTTGCACAAAAGTGGTGGAGTGGCGCGGCGACCTCGCCGTGACGGTGAAGCCTGAAACGCTGCACGATGTAGCCCGGTTCTTGAAGGACGACCCTGCCTTGCGTTTTGACTACATCGTCCACGTGAGCTCAGTCGACTGGCCTGACGACGAAGACCGGTTTGAAGTCGTCTACGAGGTCTACTCTGTCCGTGCGCGACAACGAATTCGCCTGAAAACTCGCGTGCCGGAATCCGACTGCATCGTCGATTCACTGACCGACGTCTGGAAAGGCGCCGACTTCATGGAACGCGAAGTGTATGACATGATGGGCATCCGGTTCCGGAATCATCCGGATCTTCGCCGCATTCTGATGCCGGACGAATATGACGAGGGGTATCCTTTACGCAAAGACTTTCCGCTTCGTGGCAGAGGCTGGCGTGACACATTCGAATTTTTGGATGAACCGACCCGATAGTGATCAGATTTTGACCAACTGAACGATCATGGCACAGTTCGAAGATCAAAGAACCACCGTCTATAAAATTGACCCGGAGCACCCGGAGAGCGAAACCCTTCCAACGCTCAGGACCGAAGAGCTCCTACTCAATATGGGCCCTCAACACCCCAGCACCCATGGAGTGTTGAAGGTGATTCTGGAGTTGGAAGGGGAACGATTGGTCAAGTCGACTCCCGTTATGGGCTTTCTCCACCGAGGCGTGGAGAAGCTGGCCGAAGAAGGGACGTACCATCAATTCATCCCGCATACGGACCGACTCGATTATGTCTGCGCGATGTACAACAACTTTGCCTACTGCCGGGCGGTTGAAAAATTGATGAACATCACCGTGCCGGATCGTGCTGAATATCTACGCACGATCGTCGCGGAGATTCAGCGTATCATCGGCCACCAGTTCTGGCTAGGCACACAAGCCCTCGATATCGGTGCGATGACGGTGTTCTTTTATTGCTTTAGGGACCGGGAAATTCTGCTGGATTGGTTCGATGAACTCTGTGGCGCCCGCCTAACGACCAGCTGGTATCGCATCGGTGGCGTGGAGCGGGACTTCACGCCATCCCTGTTCGCCAAACTGAAGCAATTCCTCGACTACTTCCCACCGAAGATCGATGAATACGTTGTGTTCCTCGAGAAAAACCGTATCTGGCTCGCACGCACAAAGGGTGTAGCCGTTATTTCCGCAGAAGATGCATTGAGCTTTGGCCTAAGCGGACCAACGTTACGAGGGTCCGGCGTCGATTTCGATCTGCGCAAATACGAACCTTACTCGGCCTATCCCAAGTGTGAATTCAGCGTCCCTGTCGGCAAGAACGGCGACACATATGATCGGTACTGGATCCGCGTGCAGGAGCTGTACGAGAGCGTCAAGATCATCCGCCAGTGCCTTGAACAGATCCAGGATGGGCCGATTATGGCGGATGTGCCCAGCGTGACCCTCCCGCCAAAAGAGCGCGTGTTTACGAACCTGGAATCCATGATTCAGCAATTCAAGCTGTTTTCGCAGGGATTTAATGCGCCTCCCGGAGAAATTTACTGCGGGACCGAAGCACATAAGGGCGAGTTGGGTTTCTACATCGTCAGCACGGGCGGCGGGAAGCCGTACCGGCTGAAAATCCGCGCTCCCTCGTTTATTCATATGGGGGCATTCGATCATATGTCGAAAGGCTATATGATCTCCGACGCCGTGACGATTTTCGGAACGTACGACATCGTCATGGGAGAGTGTGACAGATAAGCAGATTGTGAGTCGCGAGTGCGGAATGGCGACGTTCTCACTTCACTCCAAAACTTATAACTGAGTACTAGGCCAAAGCATGGGTTTGAAACCAGCGACCAATCCCGACGTTGAAGCCGCCACCATCGAACTGTCTATTGACGGACGAACGGTCTCGGCCAAAGACGGCGTCTCGCTTTATGATGTGATCGCCAGCACCGGAAAAATTATTCCGGCCATGTGCTACCACTACACCTTCGATCCCTTTGGATCGTGCGGCATGTGTCTTGTCATGCAGGAAGGGAAGAAGGCCCCGGTCCGATCCTGCACTGCCAAAGCCGCTGCCGGTATGGTCATCAGGACCGACGGTGACGACCTTTTCGCCGCCCGAAAGAAGGCAGTCGAAAAACATCTTTCCGTCCATCCCCTGGACTGTCCGGTCTGTGACGCGGACGGGCACTGCGAACTTCAGGACATGGCGTTTCAGCATGGCGTCACCAACCTCGCCAGCGCGAAACAAAAGTTCATTCCTGAAGACACTCGAAGCCTGGTGTTGGATTTCAACATGAATCGCTGTATCGCCTGTGCTGAGTGCATCAACGTCTGCAAAGACGTGCTGATGATCGATGCACTGCAATTCATGAAGAAAGGCGGCTTCAACCAGGTTGTGGCCAAAGGCGATCAGCCGCTCGCGTGCGAGTTCTGCGGAGATTGCCTGGCCGTGTGTCCTGTCGGCGCCATCACGAACAAATATTCGAAATATCTCTATAAGCCGTGGCAAATGAAGAAGACCACGACCACGTGCAACTATTGCGGCGACGGTTGCCAAATGCACCTCGAAACAAAAGACACGGAAGTCGTTCGCGTCACGTCGCCGCTTTCCTGGAAAAACAAATGGGGCGACCGGTCAGAAACCGCCAAAGGGCACGGCGGACTGTGCGTCCGCGGCCGGTTTGGCTTTCAATATATCGACAGCCAGAAACGGCTACGACAACCTCTCGTCCGTACCGGTGATACGCTGAACGAGACACCCTGGCTCGAGGCCATGCAGACCGTCATCGACCGGTTGTCAGACATTCACCGCAAGCACGGCCCAGAATCGATTGCCGGACTCATCACCGCCCGCTGCACGAACGAAGAGCTCTACTTGTTTCAGAAGCTCATGCGTGCCGGGCTCAGGACCAACCAGCTCGACAGTAGCGCACGATACGGGCATTTGAATTACGTGCACGCCGTCCGGCATGCCGTCGGCATCGGCCGGCCGCTCAATGATTGGGAAGACCTAACCAAAGCCAAGGCTGTTCTCGTCATCGGTTCGAACATCACAGAGACCAATCCACTCACCGCTGTTCGAATCAAGGAAGCTATCCGTGTCTATCACGCACAAGTCATCGTCGTAGATTCCTCGAATACGAATATCGCCCAATTGGCCTCGCATCCACTCCTGGTGAAACCGGGGACGGAATCATTGCTGATCGATGGTCTCGTCAAAGCCGTCATCGAACAGGATCTGGTCGATGAGACCGGCACGACACAACATCCACAGGCATTTGCAGCCTTAAAACAAGCGGTGGCGCAGGTCTCGCTGGAGGAGATATCTCAGAAGACCGGCGTGTCCATCGAACAGATCCGCGAAGTAGCCACCATTTTTGCCGAAGCGCCACGAGCCGTGGCGTTGTGCGCGGAAGGCATCGTCCGCCGTTCCAACGGATACGAGAATGTCCTCAAGCTCATTGACCTGGCTTGGGTCACCGGCAAATTGGGACAACCAGGATGCGGAGTCACGACCGTCACCGAGGAGATAAACGAGCAGGGCGCCATCGACATGGGCGTGGCTCCTGAGTTTCTTCCTGGGCAGGCGCGCTTCGACGATCCCGGCGCGCGCGAACGGTTCGGGAAGGCGTGGGAAGTGACCCTTCCAGCTATCGGCACTGGCGCCAATCTTCTGGAGATTTTCACCCGCATTCAGAAGGGTCAGATCAAGGCGCTGTATCTCATCGGGGAAAACCCGCTGGCAACCTTGCCGGCCTCCATAGATGTGAAAGGGGCCCTCGAAAAGTTGCAACTGCTGATCGTTCAAGACCCCTTTCTGACTGAAACCGGCCGCATGGCTCATGTCGTGCTCCCCGCGGCGACCTATGCGGAAAAAGATGGCACCTTCACGAATCTGGAAGGAAAGGTCTTGCGGGTCCGCCAGGCGCTTGACCAAGTCGGCGAAAGCCTGCCGGACTGGCATATCATGACGGCCTTAGCCAACGGCCTCGGTTACGAATGGCCCTATCAATCACCGCAGGATGTGCAGAACGAAATTATGAAGTTGCTCCCAGGCTACTACAACCTCGGTCAGCCGCGACGCATTTCTCCCTCGGCTGACGCATACCTTTCGAGCGACTATTCCAACGAGGTTGTCACGCGGTATCGCCGACAGGGGACTCTTGACGACAGCTCACGGCCATTTACTCTCGTGATGGGACAAGTTCTCTACCATTCGGGGAAAATGTCCACGCAGGCGTCAGGGCTCATCAACATTGAGCCCAATAATGGACGCATACGAATGAATCCGGCTGATGTGGAGAAACTCGGCCTGACCGAACAATCCACTGTCCGCCTGACCTCGCAGCAAGGGTCCGCACAGGCCGGAGTGAAAGCAGACCCGGATGTCCAAGCCGGAGCGTGCTTTTTTCCCGAACATTTTAATGAGCCTCCGATAAAAGATTTAATGACGACCGAAGTCGATGCGGTGACCGGAGTGCCGTATTTCAAATCGACGCGTGTAAAGATTGAAAAGGTTGGTGCGTAAGAGTAAGCTCGTCCGTCTTTTTGATGTCGTCAAAGGTGGTGGGAATGAGTGTCGGGGCCTTGACCAAAAAAGTTCTGCAGGCGGCGTTGTTCTATGAAATCTGGGACGCCATGAAGGTCACCTTCAAGCACATGTTCCATCGCCCCATTACGTTCCAGTATCCGCGAGAACAGCGCACCATTCCCGACGGGCACCGGGGCGCACTCGGCTTGCTTCGGTATAGCGATGGACGTGATCGCTGCGTGGGCTGCGATCTTTGTGAAGCGGCTTGCCCATCACGTTGCATCAAGGTGATCAGCCAGGAAGATCCTGAACGACCGCTGCAGCGTTTTGCCAGCGAATTTTATATCGACATCACCAAATGCGTCTTTTGCGGATATTGCGTCGAAGCTTGTCCGGTCAACGCACTGGCGATGACGAAGATGTATGAATATTCCACCCACGACAAGCGCACCCTCCTCTTCGACAAAAAACGGCTCTACGAGATCGGCGAACGCCATCTTGAGGACGCTAAAAAATATTTATATACCCATAACCAAGAAAAAAATTCGGACGAGAGTCGGGAGTATCGGTACTACTTTCCGCAGTCCGTGCTGAAGCCCACGCAATCACAACCCAAACATTTGAGCTGAATCATACCGTTATGGCTTTCGTGTTTTTCGCGTATTTCGCCGTGGTCAGTATTGTCGCCGGCATTCTCACCGTGGCGCTGAAAAATCCTGTGCAATGCGGTTTGGCGCTGCTCGCTCTGCTGCTCCACGTCTCAGGGCTGTTTGTCATGCTGAATGCCGAATTCCTGTGGGCCGTTCAGGTGATCGTCTATGCCGGCGCCATTCTGGTCCTCTACCTCTTCGTGCTCATGTTGCTGAATCTGAAAACCGACGACCGTTACTTCCATGCCCGGACCCCCTATCTCCTGGCCCCGGCGGTGATCGGGCTCATATACTTACTGTTCCTCCTCATACGTTCACCATTCGGTGGATCCCGAGGTGATGCTTCTACCGCCGCCATCCTTTCAAACGGAGATGCGTATGCGGTCGGCATCAAGATGTTCAGCGATTATTTGCTCCAATTTGAAATTATCGGTGTGTTTCTGACAGGGGCGATCGTCGGCGCGATCGTCCTGGCCAAAGCGCCAAGATCCATAGAAACGAGGCGGGACGCATGATTCCCTTATCCGCCTACGTCGCCGTCAGCGCCATCCTGTTTACGACAGGACTGCTCGGTGTCCTCATCCGCCGTAATTTTATCATCGTGTTGATGTCTGTCGAAATTATGCTGAACGCGGCCACCATCAACCTGGTCGCCTTTTCTCATTACCTCGAATCGATGCAGGGACAGATCGTGGCGTTGTTCATCATCGCCATCGCCGCCGGAGAAGCGGCCATCGGGCTGGCCATCATTATTGTCGTGTTCCGCGGGAAGATCTCGACCAACGTGGACGAAATGAATCTATTAAAGTGGTAACGTGTCCGACTCCATTGACCTGATCGTAAAATTGATTCCCCTGTTTCCGTTGATGGCCGTCCTGGTGAACGGCCTCTTTGGGCACCGCTATTCGCATGACTTGGCTCACCGCTTTGCATGGGGTTCGGTCCTCATGTCCTTCCTCTGCGTGCTCGCGGTCTTCACGGAAACCCTGCGAACCGGAACAGCCCGTGAAGTCATTGCCTACAAATGGATCTTCGGCGGCGATCTCACCATCAATCTCGCCTATCTGATCGACCCTCTGACTTGCATCATGCTCCTGGTCATCACAGGAGTCGGGTTTCTCATTCATGTGTACTCCGTGGGCTACATGCATGGAGAAGCCGGCTTCACGCGATTTTTCGTATACATGAACCTCTTCATGGTGTCGATGCTCCTCCTCGTGATGGGCAACAACTATGTTGTCCTGTTCATCGGGTGGGAAGGTGTCGGACTTTGCTCCTATCTATTGATTGGCTACTACTACGACAAGGTCTCGGCAGCCAAGGCGGCGACGAAGGCGTTCGTCGTCAATCGCATCGGGGACGCCGGATTTTTGCTGGCCATTTTCCTCGTCTTCGTGAACTTCCGGACGCTCGACTACACGCAGGTGATGCAAAATGCGGCTCAACTGACGCCAGAAATGGCCACCGCCATCGCACTGTGCCTCCTCGTCGGAGCAGTCGGAAAATCAGCCCAACTGCCGCTCTACACCTGGTTGCCTGATGCGATGGAGGGCCCGACCCCGGTTAGCGCGCTCATCCATGCCGCCACGATGGTAACGGCCGGCGTCTATATGATTGTTCGCAATCATGCCATTTTCGACCTCGCGCCTATGGCGATGACGACGGTCGCATGGATCGGAGGGGTGACGGCACTCTTCGCCGCCACCATCGGTTTGGTACAGACGGACATCAAGCGCGTCCTGGCCTATTCCACTGTGAGCCAACTCGGATACATGTTCCTTGGTTGCGGTCTCGGGGCCTACACTGCTGCGGTATTCCATCTCATGACTCACGCCTTCTTCAAAGCTCTCCTCTTTTTGTCCGCCGGATCGGTTATTCATGCCCTCTCCGGCGAGCAGGATATTCGCAAGATGGGCGCCTTGAAGTCGAAGATTCCCTGGACCCATACCTTGTTCTTGATCGGTACGATTGCCATCGCGGGAATTCCGCCCTTGGCGGGGTTCTGGAGTAAAGATGAAATCATGGGCCACGCCTTCGTGCATGGCCACTACCTCCTATACGGCATGGCAGCAGTCGGCGCCTTCCTGACGTCTTTTTACATGTTCCGTCTGACGTACCTGACATTCTATGGAACATCGCGGCTGGATCATCATACAGCCGAACACGTGCATGAATCGCCAATGGTCATGATTGGCCCTCTGGTCGTACTGGCCACACTGTCCGTCATCGGCGGGTTTCCTGGGGTCCCACCGGAAAACGGCTGGTTCCATCATTTTCTCCATTCTGTCGCGGGAGCCGCGGGGGAAGAGCACGCCACTCCACCAGCCTTAATGCTCGGGTTGATGGGAACGGCGACGATCATTGCACTGCTTGGCTGGGGGCTTGCCCATTACTTTTACAGTGGACCGTCATCCGCAGCGGCCGCGCTGGCAGACCGCCTGCCCGGCCTCTATACCACGCTGCTCAACAAATATTATGTCGACGAGCTCTACGACCGGCTCTTTGTGGAACCCACGAAGCAGCTGGGAAGACTCTCCGACTGGTTCGACCGGACTATTATCGACGGACTGGTCCGCTCAATTGACCGGGGCACCGATGCGAGCTCGGCAGCCATTACATGGACCGAAAAACACGTGGTCTACGCCGGCCTCAATATTATCGGCTACGCGAATCACCTCCTGGCACGCTCATGGCGCCGCCTGCAAACCGGCATGGTTCATCAGTATGCAGCCATCATCGTCGCGGGACTTTTCATTCTCGTCCATCTCATCTTGTTGATCTGGACCGGAGGCGGTTCAACCGGCTATTCGGCACGCTGACGCGAGCGATCATTTTGGAATTACGATGCTAGAAGAGTTCAGTTTCGGCTTCCCCATTCTCTCGTACCTGATCTTCCTGCCCTTGGTCGGAGCGGCAGTCCTCTGGCTGATTGACGACGAGGATCTTCTCAAATCCACGACGCTGGGGATCACCCTCGTCGAATTGGCGCTGGCGTGCCTCGTCTTGATGCGTTTTGTGCCCGATTCCGCCGCCATGCAGTTTGCGGAACACGCGCGATGGATGCCGGCCCTTGGAATTGGATATCACCTTGCCGTCGACGGCATCAGCGTGCTCTTCGTGGGGCTGACAGCATTTCTTACAGTGCTGGTGGTGATCTATTCCTGGGACACCGTGCGCAATCAGGTGCGCCTCTATTTCATGGCCCTCCTGGCCCTTGAAACCACCACCATCGGAATTTTTGTCTCGATCGATTTGATCCTCTTCTTCGTGTTCTGGGAACTCATGCTCATTCCCAGCTACTTCCTCATCAAGCTGTGGGGTGGCGGCGCCGATCGACATTACGCCGCACTCAAATATGTGCTCTATACACTCCTGGGCAGCGTCTTCATGCTGGTCGGCATTGCCCTGCTCGACATCAACTATCACCAGTGGGCCGTGACCCATCATATGGACCACGTCTACTCCTTCGACCTACTGGAGTTGCTCTCCGTCCCGATTCCACTCTCTCAGCAGATTTTGATCTTCTGGCTCATGTTCATGGGATTTGCCTTCAAAGCACCGGTGTTCCCCTTCCACACCTGGCTGCCCGATGCCCTCGTGGAAGGTCCGATCGGAATGGCCGTCATGTTGGCCGGCATGAAACTGGGCACCTATGGATTCCTCCGATTCACCTTTCCCTTGTTGCCCGA
>DAONAB010000010.1:9929-12919 GCA_035400805.1 Nitrospira sp.
TTTCTCCTGTTGATCGGGATGGCCTCTATTGGATTGCCCGGGACCAATGGCTTTGTCGGTGAATTTTTGATTCTTTTGGGTGCCTTCAAAGCCAAATGGTGGTTTGGAGCCGTTGCCGTGCTCGGCGTCATCTTCGGAGCCGCATATTTTCTGTGGTATTACGAACGCGCCATGTTAGGCCCACTGAGTAAAAACGTATCCGCGGCCGTCAAGGATCTCCACATGCGTGAGATCACGATTGCGCTCTCGCTGTCGATAATGATTTTATGGATCGGCCTGTATCCGTCGCCGTTCCTGAGAATGATGAACGGCTCGATTCAAGCCCTCGTCGACAGACTGGATCGTGCGAAAGTCGCCTCAGTAGACACCGTTATTCACGTCCCGGCTAAGTAAGATCATGGCTGAATATACGCTCCTCATCATTTTATTCGCCCCCTTTCTCGGGGCGTTAGCATTAATCTTTGTCTCCAATCGTCAAGTCTCGCTCGTACGGGGCATTGCCGCCGGTTCTGCGTTTGTCTCATTGATCGCATCCGTCTATCTGTTCTATGCGTATGACTCAGTGAAAGGCGGCTATCAGTTCATCCAGCGCATTGAATGGTCGCGCCAGCTCGGCATTTCACTTCATCTCGGCGTAGACGGCATCGGCACCCCGTTGGTGCTTGCCTCGGGCATTCTGTTATTCGCCGGCATCTTCGTCTCCTGGCACATCAAAGACCGGATGAAAGAGTTTTATATCTGGATCTTGATTCTCGCCGCGGCGACAATCGGCGTCTTCATGTCGCTCGACCTATTCTTCCTGTACTTCTTCTATGAAATGTCCGTCATCCCGATGTATCTGCTCCTGGGCATGTGGGGCAGCCACACCAAGAAATACCTCGAAATGACGGACCCCGAAGGCCTGAAACAGCGCGATTCCGTTGGATTCATTTTCAACTTCGGCGCAAACAGCAAAGAATACGCGGCGATGAAATTGGTCCTGTTTCTTTCCGCCTTTGCTGTGGCCGCCCTAATGGGGATTCTGCTCATTTACAAATTCTCCGGCCTCAATACCTTCGATATCCTCATTTTGCGCGAGAAAGCTCATTTCTCAGGACCGTTGGCCACACTCATCTGGCTGCTCATATTCTTCGGCTTCGCATCTATCGCCCCGATCTGGCCCTTGCATTCCTGGTCTCCCGTTGGTCACGCCGCCGCACCAGCCGCCACCAGCATGTTGCATGCCGGGGTCTTGATGAAACTCGGCCACTTTTCAATTATCCGGGTCGCGTTCGAAATCCTGCCAGAAACGACCAGAGAACTGATGCCCATCGCTGCGGTGCTGTGCATCTTCAGCATCATTTATGGTGGCCTGGTGGCGTATTACGCAAAGGACACCAAATACGTCATCGGGTATTCAAGCTCCAGTCATATGGGCTATGTCTTCCTGGGTATGGCGGCCTTGGACTACATCAGCCTCAGCGGGGCCGTGATCTATATGTTTGCGCATGCCATGGCCACTGGCATGCTATTCGCCATGGCCGGATGGGTCTACGATCAAACGCACACACGAGATATCCCGTCCCTGGGAGGACTCTCCAACCGGATGCCATTTATCTCTGCGGCCTTTGTCATCGGTTGCATGGCTTCGATCGGAATGCCCGGGACCGTCAATTTCATCGCTGAAGTCATGATCATCGTCGGCAGCTGGAACAAATATCCGTTCCAGGTTGTCGTGGCCGTGCTCGGAATCGTGTTGACCATGGCCTATCTCTTCAAGATGATGCGCGGGCTCTTTTACGGTTCGATGGCGGAAAAATACAGCCACTCGCACGACGCCGTGGCAGTTGTCGACCGCATGCCCCTGCTCATTATGATCACAGTCAGCATCAGCTTCGGCATTTTCCCTGGCCACCTCTACTCCGTGGTCAGATCAGGCGTCGACCCCCTGATCGCCCGCATCACCAAAGTGGTCCCGGTCGCAGAGCTCCCAACGAACATTCCACAAGCCAGCTCGCCCACCCTGCCCGTGTCTGCTTCCCGTGAGGCGATTGCGAAGGTAACCTCGCGATGACTTTTTCCCTGACGCTTTCAGCCAGCGATCTTCTCCTCTTGCTTCCCGAGCTGTTTCTCACGCTCTGGCTGTGCGTCGTCTTAGCCGTCGATTTTTCGTTCAAGCGCGTCGTGCAGGAACAGTTGGCCTACCTGACCATCTTTGGATTGCTCGTCACCCTGGCCTGCCTCGCGTGGTTCGATATGACCGGCATCACCGGCACCTTGTTCGGGAAGATGTTCGTCGTGGATCGCATGGCCATCTTTTTCAAGGTCATGATCCTATTGGCCACTATCCTGGTCATCCTTCTCTCGATCGACTATGTGCACCGGTTTTCCCTCTTTCGCGGCGAATACTATTTCCTTGTCGCGATGTCGGCGTTAGGCATGATGTTCATGGCCTCCGCCAACGACCTGCTGTCGCTGTTCGTCACCCTCGAATTCGCAACCTTCGGCTTTTACGTGCTGGTTTCCTACCTCCGTGACGACATGGCATCGAACGAGGCGGGCCTCAAATTCTTTATCCTGGGGGTCTTTGCGGCTGGATTGCTGGCATACGGCATCAGCCTCGTTTACGGCGAAACCGGCAAGCTCGTCTTTTCCGACATGACCGGGACGGCTCCGACGACGGGATTGGTCATCGGCTTTCTGCTGATCTTTGCGGCGTTGGGATTCAAGATCGGCGCGGTTCCTTTCCACTCGTGGATCCCGGATACGTATCACGGCGCGCCGACACCTGTGACGGCCTTCCTATCCATCGCCCCGAAAGTCGCCGCCTTCGCCATCCTGCTCCGGTTGTTCCTTGTGGCATTGGCAACCTTCAAGCCTGCCTGGGCGCTGCTCATCGTCGCCGCCTCGATCCTCTCGATGACCTACGGCAATATCGTGGCCATCGCCCAGCGAAACATTAAGCGTCTGTTAGCCTATTCGGGTATCGCCCAGGTCGGAAATGTGCTGAT
>DAONAB010000010.1:12929-24412 GCA_035400805.1 Nitrospira sp.
GATCGGCCTGGCCGCAGGAACCAAGATGGGCACCGACTCGATTCTGTTCTACCTCTTGACCTATCTCTTCGCGAACCTCGGAGCCTTCGCGGTCATCATGGCAATCAGCAATTCGGTGGGAAGTGACGAGATCGACGATTATCGCGGACTCAATCGTCGCTCGCCCTTTCTTGCGTTCGCCATGTTGATCTTCCTACTCTCGCTGGCAGGGGTTCCTCCACTCGCCGGCTTTATCGGGAAATTGTATATTTTCGTCGCGGCCATCAAAGAAGGCCTCTACATTCTGATTACCGTCGGCCTCGTCAACATCGTCGTCTCGATGTACTACTACCTGATCGTCGTCAAAAAGATGTACATCAATGAACCGCTGGATTCCTCTCCCATCAAGACCACCGGTCCCCTGCGAGCGGTGATCTATGTCGGATTGGCCGGAACGCTGGTGATCGGCATCTATCCTCAACCGTTCCTCGATTGGGCTGTGGCAGCGACGCTGATGTTCTCTAATCTCGTCGGGCCTGCCGCATCGCTGACTCCGCCGGTTACCCCCTTCGGGGGCTGAGGATTCGTCCAGCGTCGCGGTTCTCGACTTCCATCAATTCTCTTCGCATATCAATACCTTCTGGTACAATGGGCTGTGCCGTCTCTCGACTGCGTCAAAACCTTTGACGCGCATTGCCAGGGCTCCCGTCCGCCTGTCTCGGAGCTTTCACTGTAACCATGAACGAACCGAACCGCCACCAACCCCTCGACGTCGGGCTCGACGCCCCATTTCCCGCCGCGCCGCAGGCTGAACAGCGCCTGAGCCGAGCGTCGTTCTTCACGCCGCTGTTTCAAACATTTCAGAAGCGATCAATCGAACAGCGTGTCCTCGCTGGATTCGGCCTCGTCTTTGCCGGCATCCTGGTCATTTCCGCCATTTCCTATCGCAACATGACGGTCCTGATTCGAAATGGTGACATGGACAAGCGGAGCCACGAGTTCATCCAGTTTCTCGGGGCGACCGGAGAGGCCATCGACGATGCGGAGAATGGCCACCGGCGATTTCTCGTCACCGGAGACGAGAGCTATCTGGCGGCCTATCACACCTTGCGGGAACGCGCGCCGGAATATATTCGCTATCTGCGGGAGCTGACCGATCCAGACAGCACGCAGCGGGTCCATGTGAGTGATCTCGAACAGTTGATCAATCAACAATTGCAGGAAGAACGCGCCGCCATCGAACTCCGGGCCAAGACAGGCTTTGACTCTGTGCGCGGAATGGCGCTCACAGGCGTGGCCAAGACCGCACTCGATTCAGCCAGGCGGCTGCAGGCGCAGATGGAGCAAGAGGAGACGAAAGCACTCGCCCAACGTGTCATTGAATCGACGACGACCACTCGCTCCAGCATTATTTTGCTGACCATCGGCGCGCTCTTACTGTTCGTGCTCCTCGCGGCCGTATACTACTTGATCCGGCATGATATTACCGAGCGACGCCGGACTGCCGACGAGCTCCACCGCCGGGGAGAACTCCTTGAAGCCGCCAATAAAGAGCTGGAAGCGTTCAGCTATTCCGTGTCGCACGACTTGCGCGCGCCCCTCCGGCACATTGACGGCTATGCCTCGCTCCTCGCCAAAGCCGGGGCGATCTCTCTTGATGACAAGGCGAAACGCTACTTACAGACGATCTCTGAATCCGCCACTCGAATGGGGCAACTCATCGACGATCTGTTGGTGTTTTCGCGCATGGGGCGGCAGGAAATGTTGCGTGGGACGGTCAATCTGAACCAATTAATCGCCGCCTTGCGTCACGATCTTCGACATGACTTGCAAGATCGCGCAATCTCATGGACAATCGCTGAACTCCCTGAGGTGACGGGAGACGCCGCCATGTTGCGGCAGGTCTTTGTGAATCTCATTGCGAACGCCATCAAATTCACCGGGACCAGGCCACACGCGATGATCGAAATTGGAAGTCTTGACAACGGACCGGATGAAGCGGTGTTATTCGTACGTGATAATGGGGTAGGATTCGATATGCGTTACGCCAACAAGCTTTTTGGGGTGTTTCAACGACTCCATCGAGCCGATGAGTTCGAAGGGACCGGCATTGGATTGGCCAATGTCAGACGCATTATTCATCGACATGGGGGGAAAACCTGGGCGGAAGGTGCGCTCGGCGAAGGCGCCACCTTTTACGTCAGCCTCCCGAGAGTGAGGCCTTCGGCATGACCGCTGCTAAACCCATTTTGCTCGCTGAAGACAATCCCCGCGACGCCGAACTGGCGCTCGCCGCCATGGAAGAGCACCATTTGGCCGACAAGGTCATCCTCTGCCATGATGGCGCCGAAGTGTTGGATTACCTCTATTGTCGAGGCCATTTCAAAACCCGGCTTCAAGGCAATCCTGCCGTGGTTCTGCTCGATTTAAAAATGCCCAAGGTCGACGGCCTCGAGGTGTTGCGCACCATCAAGAGCGACGCTGCACTGAGACCGATTCCCGTCGTGATGCTCACATCCTCCCGTGAAGAACGGGACCTGGCTGAAAGTTATGCGCTCGGCGCCAATGCCTACGTCGTCAAGCCGGTCGAGTTTCATCAGTTCCTGAAGGCAGTCAAAGAACTCGGCGTGTTCTGGGGCATGATCAATGAACCGCCACCCGAAGCGGCCAGC
Organism: Nitrospira sp.; assembly: GCA_035400805.1. GTDB lineage: Bacteria > Nitrospirota > Nitrospiria > Nitrospirales > Nitrospiraceae > Nitrospira_A. The sequence goes on from DAONAB010000010.1 coordinate 15,581, forward strand.
CGGGTCGCCGGTCGGTCCACCTAACTCCGATCTCGACGCAGATGATGACTCAGCCCCTGCGATTCATCCATCTTGAGAGCAACCCGGCGGACGCGGAATTAATCGACTCCACGCTCCGGGAGGCCGGCATTCTATGCCAACCCAAGCGCGTCCAATCGCGTGAGGAATTTCTCGCAGCTCTCCGCCAGGAAGGCTTCAGCCTCATTCTCGCCGACACCACTGTGCCAGATTTCGACGGAGCCGCCGCGCTCGGCCTCGCCCGGACGCTGCATCCGGATGTGCCGTTTCTCTTCGTCTCTGCGACGCAGGGCGAAGACTTCGCCATCGACATGATGCAACGCGGAGCAACCGACTATATTTTCAAGCAACGCCTTGGCAGGCTAGTGCCGTCCATCAAACGGACCCTGCGTGAACTTGACGAGCGCCTTGAACGCAGACGGGCCGAAGACGCGCTGCGCATGAGCGAAAAACAGTTTCGCCAGGCGCAAAAAATGGAAGCCGTCGGGCGTCTGGCAGGGGGACTTGCGCACGACTTCAATAATCTCCTGACGGTCATCATGGGACACAGCCAGGTGCTCCTCGGAGAACTGCCTGCCGGCAACCCGATTCGCGCGAAGATTGAAGAGATGCAAAAAGCCGGGGAGCGGGCCGCGAGTTTAATTCGCCAACTCATGGCCTTCAGCCGCAAGCAACCGGTAGAGCCGCAAGTGCTGCCGCTGAATTCCATCCTGGGCAATGTGGAAGGCATGCTCCGGCGTCTCATCGGCGAAGATATCCAACTGGTGATCCGCCCAGACCCCCATCACGGTCATGTCAAGGCCGATCCCGGACAATTAGAACAAGTGCTCATGAACCTGGTCGTGAACGCTCGGGATGCGATGCCCAACGGGGGCTTGCTGGCCATTGAAACGTCGCAGACGGAACTCGCACGCACCCCCATGCATCATCTCCACCCCTTGCCGTTGGGACACTACGTCAAACTGACGGTGACCGATACCGGGTGTGGCATGGACGCCGAGGTTCTCGCACATTTATTTGAGCCGTTTTTTACCACCAAAGAGGAACACAAAGGCACGGGCCTCGGGCTGTCGACCGTATTCGGAATCGTCACCACCTGTGGGGGTGGTATCGATGTCTGGAGCCAGGTCGGACATGGGACCACGTTCGATCTGTACTTCCCGCGCGCAAATCCGCAGACGCCTGCCACCCATGCGGAGAAGCCCCAAGGCCGACCCCGCGAAGGATCGGAGACGATTCTCCTGGTCGAGGACGACGGCGGTGTGCGCGACTTGATTCGGCATGAGTTGGTCAAAACGGGATATCAAGTCATCGAGGCGAAGAATGGCGTAGAGGCCTGCCTGACCGCCACGCAACAAAGCTATCACGTCGATCTTCTCCTGACCGACGTCGTCATGCCCGGCATGAACGGACGAGAACTCGCGCAACATCTCGCCGTCATTAAACCGAACTTACGGGTCCTGTTCATGTCCGGATACCTGGACGATATTTGCGTGAACAGCGGCATGGATCCCCATCGAACCACGTTCCTACAGAAACCCTTCACCCCGGATCTTCTGCTGCGCACCGTGCGCGCGTTACTCGACTCCTCCTCACCGGCGATGGGACAGCCCGCCCAACCACAGGTTCCGTCGGATCACCCCTCGCGCACCGCACGCGCCTCCTGACGAGGTCATTCCACCAGCCGAATATCCCTTGACGGATTTGACCCTTGTGTCCATCCTTTTTATACTGAGCGCGCGAGGCGTTTCACGCCGCCATGTTTTGCTACCACCAGACAAGACCACGTGCCTCGATGATCGACTACACCCCGCACGCATCACGGCCCTTGCACCGATTGATTCTCGTCTGCGTCCTCTCACTTTGTTTTGAGGGAGGGTTTCACACGACGGCGTCAGCGGAACCGGTCCCCTGGGAACGATTAACGGCGGGCATGCACGTGGCCCTGTGGAGTCCCACTGAAGCCTGTCCACAGGTTCCCTCGCTGCTCATGCTGCAGATCGATCCCGAGCGGTACCGCTTCTCCATTCACCAATTTCGCGACGAAGGGCTGCGGGCCCCCATCTCGATTCACGACTGGCAGCAGCGGACCGATGCCTATGTGCTGTTCAACGCGGGACTGTTTCGGGAGGACTATTCATACTTGGGTGTGCTCCTGAAAGAAGGGCGCTCGTTGGGCAGCAAGAAACATCATTCCTGGCAAGGGCTGTTCGCCGCCGAACCCACCGACGGAACGCTGAAGAAGGCACGGGTATTGGATCTCGCCTTCGAGGGATTCACCGAAGATCCACCGCTCTATCGAGAAGCCGCACAGTCGTTGATGTTGTTCGACCGAACCGGAAAACTCCGGGTCCGCGATAGCGGAAAACGGGCGTTTCAAACCGTGGTCGCGGAGGACGGGCAGGGGATCATTCTTCTGATCAAGACAGTAGACGTCGTGTCGCTCCACCACCTTGCCGAGTGTTTACATCGGCAACTACCGACGCTTCAGCAGGCCATGGCCATGGATGGAGGCGCATCGTCCGATGTCATCGCGAGTCCCGACCTGCTGCACGCGGTCCAGGAAACCACGTCGCAGGCTGGATGGCGATCGCTGCTGGCGGGCACGACGGGCGTACACATTCCGCTGCCGACGGTGATCGGCATTCGTCCACGCACGCCGGCGCTCAGCGCACCGGCTTCTGGCTCGTCACCGTCAACTCACGGGCGATGATCTATCGGCCAGGGGAGACGGGAAAGCCGGCCTCAGTCCAGGCATTCATACTTCCCACCACATTGTAGACATGCGTGTAGCCCAAATCCGCCAGAGTCTCCGCGGCAATATTGCTGCGATGACCGGATTGGCAGTAGACGACGATATGATCTTCCAACTTCGCCCCCAGCTCCCGATGACGAGCTTTCATTTCGCGAAAATCAATGTTCAGGTCTGTGCCCGGAATCATGCCGGACGCATGCTCTTCAGGTGAACGCACATCCACCAGGATAAAACCCTTGGCACTCGTCGAAGACGCCTTCACAAGACCGGCACGCAATTGTTGCACGCTCAGCACATACGAGTGATGGGCGACGGCCGAGGGAGGGGTATTGAACAGAAGACCGTACAGACAGAGTCCACATATGATAGACGTAAAAAGGTATCGCATGGCTATCTCTCCTTTTGGCGAGCCGGAAGAGGTCTGTGACATATGCTGTATGATAAAAGCCCTCTGAAAAGGTGGTCAAGCTGGACAATCCTTGCGGTACCCCTGTTCTTGGCAAGCTGCGGCGAGGGTGCCCTGCTGGTGAAGGACAGCGCCGACGGAGGTGTGGTCGTGTACCCCTACCGGGCCGAACAAGGAACCATGCTGTCGTCGTTCCGCAAGGAAGCTGTGCGGCTGATGGAGCAGAAATGTCAGAGCGGGTATACGATCGTTCGGGAAGGGGAAACGAAGGGTCGACTTCGTCAGGCGAGTCCGGTTGCGGGATCAAGCGACATCGTCGAGGAACGGCGGTGGGGCATTCAATTCCAGTGCAAATAGTCAGAGCGGAATCGGACCTCCCTTCATCAAATCATCAATGGTCAAGAGACTCATGACTCGCACGCCAAGCTGTTCGACGCGGGCGCGCCCCTCCTGCTCCTTTCGATCGACAATGACCAGTGCGTCTGTGACGGTCAATCCGGCTTCGCGAGCTGCGGTAATGGCTTTCACCACAGATCCGCCGGACGTCAACACGTCATCAACGATGAGAGCACGATCTCCGGTTCGCACCACCCCCTCGACTAATCGACCGAGCCCATGGTCCTTCGGCTGCTTGCGCACAAAAAAAGTGCGCCACTCACGGCGAGGAGAAGCCGAATAGGCATAATCCGAGATAGACGTAGCAATCGAGATCGCCCCGATCTCCAGCCCGCCAAGACAATCAATCTGGAGATCCCCGATCACCTCCAAGGCGTTCTTGGCAACCAGGTGGCGGGCATGGGGAAACGCCATCAACGTCCGGCAATCCACATAAAAGGGACTGAGCAACCCCGAGGCCAGCTTAAAGCCACCCTTAGGATCCCATTTGAACGACTGCGTCTTGTGAAACGCAGCAACGAGGTCATCATTCAGCACACCGGGTGTTTCCGTTCGATCGCGAATTTCCACGTGGTCATCTCTCATGGGTTCAACTGCACGCACATGAATATGGGGTCTGCCGTTCATCCTCCAGGCCACAACGAGTGACCCAGTCGGCAACTACTTGAACAGACCGGCAGACCATCGGAGCAAACTGCGCGGCATTCTGCCACAGGCCGATAGCAAAGTGAAGTCAGGGCGCATGCGTTTAACCGATCTCATTTCCCCGACATGAAGAGGAACGGATGGGGGAGCTCACGCGTCCACTCGCAGCCCAACGCAAGAGGAGCGGCAGCAGAATCGCCCACAAGAAGGACAGCAACAGCAACGAGAGCCGTTCATGGCCACCAATCCGGAGCGCCCCGAATTGATGTCCCGCAACGTAGCTGAGTGGACCGCAGATCCCCCCGAGAAGCGCCGCCGTTCTCTGCCGCCCGGTCAGCCATTGAAGAGATCCTGTCAATGTTGTTGCAAAGAGACACCAGAGCGCGATCAACCAGGGCGGGCACCAGGGAGAGTCAAACGGACTGTGCACAAACTGGAGCACCCCCCCAGCGGCAAGAGCGCTATCCAGCAACGATCCGAACAAGCCGACTGTGAGCACGATTCGAATGGTGGAAGAAGGATCAGTCGAGAGCCAGACATTCACGCAGACCAGGCAGACAACCAGAAGCGGGCTGATCCAGACATAGCCGCGGCCGGCGCCAAGCACAGCGATCCACCACCCGACCTGAAAGAATGCCGCATTGGCGAGCGCACCGCTCATCCTGCCAGCGGATCCTGGCGCCATCCGGATTTGGCAAACAGCAAGTGCGCGGTCGAAATGGAGCGTTCGAGAAATCCGCCTTCGCAGTAGGATAAATAAAACTCCCACAGCCGCAAAAACTCAGCACGAAATCCAAGCCGCTTCACCTGTTCGACATTCGTCCGCAGATTGTCGCGCCATCCTCGTAAGGTCGGGGGATAGTGAGCCCCGATATCCTGCAAGTGCAACAGACTGAAATCCGATGCCTGCGCCATGGCTCGGCACAGAGCCGTCACGGAGGGAATGCAACTGCCGGGGAAAATGAAGCGCTGGATAAAATCCACTGAGCGCTTCGCCCGTTCATAGTGTCGTTCATCAATCGTGATCGCCTGGAGCAGCATCAGGCCGTCCGGTTTCAGTAGCCGGCTGCAGACATCGAAAAACGTGGCGTAGTATTCATGGCCCACGGCCTCAATCATCTCCACCGATACCAGCTTGTCGTACAGCATGCCTCGCGCGGGCAGATCACGGTAATCCGTGAGGAGCACGTCGACACGATCTGACAGGCCCGCCTCACGAACCCGACGAACCGCGAGCTCGTGTTGCGCCCGCGAGATGGTCGTGGTCGTCACCCGGCACCCGTAGACTTTCGCGGCGTAGCAGGCCAGGCCGCCCCAGCCGGATCCGATTTCCAACACGTGGTCGTCTGCTGTGAGATGGAGTTTGCGGCAGATCACATCGATCTTCGCGCGCGAGGCCTCCTCCAGCGTGCTGTCAGGGCGTTGGAAATAGGCGCAGGAGTACATCATGGTCCGATCCAGCATCAGTGCAAAAAATTCATTGCTGAGGTCGTAATGCGCTGCAATGTTCCGCCGGCTTCCGGTTTTCGTGTTCCGCCTGAGCCGATGCTCAAGCGCAAGCAACGGAACAGACAAGCGAGCCACCCCTCGCTCCATGCCATCCACAAGCGCACGATTCAACGCAAAGAGCCGGACCAGAGCAGTCAGATCGTCACACTGCCAATCGCCGCGAGCATAACTTTCCCCCGCGCCCACCGTCCCGCTCAACGCCATATCTACATAACAGTCAGGCACCAGAATGGTAATCGTGGCCGTGAGGGTGGAGCCCGGATAGGGCTCACCGAAGATCGTGCGGCGCGGCCCCTCAATCACCGTAATGGTTCCCCGCTGAAGCCGGCGCAAACGAGCCCAGACGATGCGTCTGGCGAGGCGAACCCATAAGCCAGCGGGGCGGTGAGACCCTGCGGCAGCCGGTGCAGGCCGGTCCACAGCAGCCGCACAGTCGAGAGGCGCGAGGTCGTTCATCCGGATATCCTCCTTATCTCTTCGGGGGTCCTCGTGCTATGGGGATGGGCGATGAAGGGACAGCGCTTCCACCACAGCCGCAAGGCCTGCCAGTAAATCGCCCCGATGACGTGCATCGTCATCAACGGATACCGGCACAAGGCATGGGCCAGCGAGAGGCCGGTGATTTCCGCCCGTCGTAGCACCATCGTGGCGTCAAAGAATCGTTTGCCTTCGCGCCGATTCTCCATATGTACGGAGACACCCGGCCCTGGCGTACTGAATCGCCAGTCGTATTCCATCTCCATATCCATGAACGGCGACACATGGAACGCCTTGCCAAAGCGATAGCGGTGGCGGCGCCCGCCGCCCTCATCCATCCGTGGCCCAAGAACATAACAATGCTGTTCTCCCCACGGCGTATTCGTCACTTCGGCCACAATGGTTTCAAGCCGCCGGTCGGTCGGGTCAAAACAGAAGTAAAAGCTGACCGGATTGAACCCGTATCCGAAATACCGCAAGTGCGTGAGCAGGCGGATGGGGCCCATCGGGCGGCAACCGGTTGCCGATTGGATGAGATCGCGCACACAGCGGTCCAACGGTACGGTCGGGTCCCCGAGATGATCCCGCCGGTTAAAGTAGGCGACATTCGGCCGTAGGACGGACCAGAGCCATCGTTCACGAAACAGCGTCGGCAACTCGGCCAAATCCAGATACATCATGAAGATCGAATACTGAAATGAATGGTCGACCGGCGAAAATCGCCGATGCCTGACTGTTCCTTCATACACACAGCTGTTCATGCCTGCCCCGCCCTCAGCGACTCACAGGCCATCATGGCACTCTTCACGCCGTCTTCATGGAACCCAAAGCCCCAGTACGCCCCGCAATACCACGTCCGGCGCTGCCCATTGATCTCTCTGTGCCGCTGCTGCGCAGCAATCGCCTCGGGCGTAAACACTGGATGGTGATAGGTGATCCGCTTGAGAATCTGCGCCGGGTCGATCGCATCCGGGCGATTCAGCGTGACGCAAAAATCGCAGGAGGCCCGCAAGCGTTGGAGCGTATTCATATGATACGTCACCAATACCCGATCCGCCGGCGTGGGCAGCAAATGATAGTTCCAGGCAGCCCAGGCCCTCCGCCGCCTCGGCAAGAGGGACTGATCGGTATGCAGAATCGCCTCGTTGGCTTGATACCTGATGGCTCCAAGAACATCCCGCTCGAGAGGGGAGGGATCCGCCAAGAGAGCCAGTGCCTGGTCGCTATGGCAGGCCAGAACCACGCCATCGAATCGCGCGGTGTGAGAGGTGCCGGCTCGATCGTGCGACCTGACCTCGACGCCGTGCGAATCGCGGATGATGGCCTCCACCGGAGATTGGAGTCGGATTCGCTCCCGGAAAGGGCGGACAAGTTTCTCTACGTACCGTTGCGAGCCGCCGGTGATGACCCTCCAGGTCGGACGCGCATCGACCGACAACATGCCGTGGTTTTTGAAAAATTGAACCAGATACCTGGCGGGATAGCGCCAGATCGCAGAAGGGCCGGCCGACCAGATCGCTCCTGCCATAGGAATGATATAGTTGCGAATGAAGGGTGGCGAGTAGCGGTTTTGCTCCAAGTAAGCCCCCAATGAGGGACCTGGACCGGGCTCGTCCAAGAGTTTCACCGATTCCCGATTGAAGCGCAGAATGTCCCGGATCATGCGATAAAACGAGGGGCGTAGCAGATTGCGTCGTTGGGCAAACAGACGATTCAACGACGTGCCGTTATACTCCAACCCGGTGTCTTCACACCGCACACTGAAACTCATGTCGCTCGGCTGTGAGGCCACGCCGAGTCGATCCAACAGGCCAATGAAGTTCGGATAGGTCCAATCGTTGAACACAATGAAGCCGGTATCCACCGCATAGGTCATTCCTTCTCGCTCGACTTCGACCGTATTCGTATGCCCTCCGATGTACTCCCCGGCTTCGTAGATCGTGAGGTCGTGCTCATCATGCAGGAGGTGCGCCGCCGTCATGCCTGCGATGCCGGTACCGACAATAGCGAGTTTCATGGCCGCTTCACCATCCTCGCGCAGAGGCGAATGTACAGACGATCGGGAAGAAGAGTCATCAATTTGAAGAGCAGGCTGAATCGCCGGGGAAAATGAATTTCAGGCTTTCCCGCCTCGATGCCGTCGACAATCCGGCGAGCCGCCTCGTCGGCCTCGATTCTGAACGGCATCGGAAAGTCATTGCGGTCGGTCAACGGTGTCCGCACAAATCCCGGGCACACGACCGACACGCGAAAGGCTTCGCGAGCCAGATCGATTTGCAGGGATTCGAACAGGTTCTTGATGGCAGCTTTCGACGCGCCATAGGCTTCGGAGCGCGGCAGACCTCGGTATGCGACTGTGCTGCTCATCCCCACGAGCTGCGGCGCCGGACTCTGCCGCAACAACGGCAGCGCCGCCTCTATGCCGTAGACCATGCTCAGAAAATTGGATCGGATTGTCCGCTCGAAAAGCGCGCTGTCGAAGAAGGCGACATCAACATATTCGCAAGTGCCGGCGTTCAAGAAGGCAATGTCGAGGCCGCCCATGCGGCGGGAAATTTCCTCGGCCGCCCGGCGATTGGCCTGCCGGTCCGTCACGTCGAGGGGAAGCGCCTGGACGCGATCCCCG
>DAONAB010000011.1:0-7223 GCA_035400805.1 Nitrospira sp.
ATTGATCGCGAAATGAGCCGGCACGGGCTGACAATTGAGCGCGAACGGTTGGCTGCGTATGTGGCGGAACGGCCTTCGGCGGCCGAGGTGCGTGGCTGGCTCGAACGGCTGCAGATGGAGCGGGTCACCGTGATCGAGCGGCCGCTTGTAGTGGAGAGTGGAAGCGGGCAGCGGTTTCTTCAGCATCCGCTGCTACGCGGGGGATTTCTCGACGATGCGTATGAATGTTTCGATGACGCCCGTCTGGCCGATACGGTTATGACCAGCGTGGCGGCAGATATGGAGAGCATGATTCCATTGACGGCCCGGCGTTGCGCGCTGAGTGGGTGGAAGGCCGGGCAGGTATAGGCGCGGCCGTGTCTCGAGGTTGCCACGAACGGAGGATGATGTGAACAGTCTGATGACTCGACTCCTGGCATGCGTCGCAGCTCTGGTACTCGTAACGGGATGCAGTGCCTTGCCATCCCGATATATTGAGCAGGCTGAGCCGGGCGTGACACTCACCTCCCTTGTTGCCGCGCCGGGTACGTATCAAGGCAAGACAGTTATTTTGGGCGGGGTGGTGGTGGATCAGGAGCCGCAGGGCTCGCGGCTCTGGCTGCATCTGAAAAACCGGCCGCTGGATAAGGACTACCGGCCTCATCGTCCGACCATCAACGAAGGACCGGAAGCGGGATATTACTGGGTGGTTGTCCCCGACGCCTCTCTGTTGCCTCCCAAATGGAAACAGTGGGCGCGGGTGACGGTGGTGGGGCGCGTCGTCGATCAGAAGGAAGCCAGGCCGACGACGGTGCCGACGAGTGAGCCGGTGTTGAGGTTGGTGTTCATGCGCGGGTGGGCGATGGGCAATACGCAGGGAAAAGGCGCATGGGAGGAGTCTGTGGATGCCAATTATCTTCTCTCTGTCCCTGAAGGCCTCCACGGGGAATAGGCCGGCAGAAAGCTGCCTGCTGGCCTCTCATCGACGCGGCTCTTCCGCGTACCGGCTGTGGAGCTTGACCGGGGCAGCCCGCTTTTTGCGCATGCGAATATTCAGCATCTCGACGGTCACGGAGAAGGCCATGGAGAAGTAGATGTAGCCTTTCGGGACGTGGACGTCGAACCCCTCGACCATCAAGGTCACGCCGACCAGAATCAAAAACGAGAGTGCCAGGATTTTGATCGTCGGATGCGTCTCCACAAAATCGCCGATGGCCTTGGCCGCCATGAGCATCACCACCACGGCGAGAATAATCGCCGTCGCCATGATCGACACCTGCTCCACCAACCCCACCGCCGTAATGACGGAATCCAACGAGAAGACGATATCCAACAGCGCGATCTGGATCAGCACCATCCCCAGGCTGGACGCTGCGGCCGGAGTGTGGCCTTCCTCAACGCCTTCCAGGCTATTGTGAATTTCATGGGTGGCCTTCGCCATTAAAAACAGGCCGCCCCCGATTAAAATCACATCACGGCCTGAGACCCCATGGCCCAAGACCGTCACCCAGGGCTTGGTCAATCCCATGACAAAGGAAATGGAAAACAGGAGCCCGAGCCGGGCCATCATGGCCAGGCCCAACCCCACACGGCGGGCGACGGCGCGCTGAGATTCAGGGAGCCGGCTGACCAGGACCGACAGGAAGATGATGTTGTCGATCCCGAGCACAATTTCAAGCGCCGTAAGGGTTCCGAGCGCGATCCATATTTCCGGATTGGCAAGCCAGTCCAACATCAGGGCACTCCATTCATGAGTTGAGGCGAGTGAGTCGATCGGTCATGCGAGGTGGTGTGGGATCGACACGTGTCAGGAAAGTCTACCGTTCCAGGCGGGGCGGCGCAATGAAAACATCGGTCTGAGACAGGACCCGGCGCGAGAGGCCGATGCTTCTCGCGCCGGGAGAATCAGGTTCGGCGGAGATAATCCGGCCGGTCACGGATCGCCACCATTTTGACCAGATCTCTGATGGAAAGGACCCCGACGACTTTCTCGTGTTCAGTCACCGCCAGGTGGCGAATGCGTTTGGCCGCCATCCGTTCACTGGCGTCGCGGATGGTGCGATTGATATCGATGTCGAGCAAGGGCGAGTTCATGAGGGCGCCCACTCGCATCGCCTCCGGATCGAGCTGGTAGGCGAGCAGCTTCCGCACCAGGTCGCCTTCGGTGATGATGCCCACGAGTTCGTCCGCTTCGATCACAAACAGCGCCCCGATGTGTTTGTCGGCCATTCGTTGCGCGGCGGCCATGGCGGTTTCGTCGCTGCCGATCGTTTCAATGGCCTTTTGCATCAGCACGCTCAGCGGGCGATAGACATTCGTCAACGCCTGCACCGGCCCGCCGTCGGCGTCGACGAAATGCCGCACCAGATCACGGACGGAGATGACGCCGAGCACGTCTGTGCCTTCGGTCACGACCAGGTGCCGCACGTTTTTCCCTTGCATGAGATGGCTGGCGTCAACCATCGGACGATCGGGCGCAATTGTGATGAGCGGGCTGCTCATGATGTCGGCCATGCTGGTTCGAGACGGAACCCGCCCCTGCGCCAGGACCTTGGCTACGAGATCGGTTTCGGTCACGATGCCCGCAATCCGGCAATCGTTGTGAGGGCGGTCGAAGGATTCGATCAAGACCGAGCCGATGCTTCGTGTCCGCATCCTGGTCGCCACGGTCACGACAGACGTATCCTGCGGAACCACTTCCAACTGCCGGTGCATGTAATCACTAACGTGCGAACCATGTGCGGTCGTCATATGCGCTCCCTTTCTTCGATAGTCGCCGTGTGGCGGGATTGCTCACTCGGTGCCGATGGGTTCTTACAACATGAAAGCTTCATGCAGCGCGTCCTTCATCAACCAGCCTGATGTGTCCGCATGCGCCCGCTCACAGCTTTCTTGAATCCGTCGGCCAGCAACAGTCCGATGGCTCCCAAGGCCAGTGGCCCGTAGATCCAGGCGGGAAGCGAGGCGGTGTCGAGTATCAGGTGTCCGAGAGGGCTGTACGTCATGACGAGCAGGATCGTCAGTTCGACGACGATGCCCAACAACACCAATGGATTGCCGGCCCAGCCCAGCTGGAAGGCGGAGAAGCGATCGGAGCGACAGGCGAAGACGTTGGCCACTTGCGCCGCGACGATGCCGGCGAAGGTCACGGTGGTTGCTTCCTTGTACAGGGGTGAGTGCCAGTCCAACTGGTCTCCCCAGGTCCACCCCTCGCTGTGGAGGTAGAGAAAGAAGCCGCCCATGGCGATGCCGGCTTCGATCAGCCCCAGGAAGGCATAAGCCCTGATGAGCACGTCCCGGCTGAGCAGCCGTTCCGTCCTCGGTCGTGGCGGTTCATCCATCACGCCGCTGTGAGGCCGCTCCGCCGCCAGGGCCAAGGCCGGAACCATGTCCGTTCCCAGGTCGACGGCGAGTATTTGCGGGACGGTCAAGGCCAGCGGCATCGACGAGAGTCCGCACGCCAGGTAGGGCACGACCTCGGGGACGTTGCTGGCCAAGACGTAGGTCATGAACTTGCGGATATTGAGAAACACGGCCCGGCCCTCTTCGATGGCGCTGACGATGGTGGCAAAATTGTCGTCCAGCAAAATCATCGACGCGGTCTCCTTCGCCACGTCCGTTCCGGCTGCGCCCATGGCGATCCCAATGTCCGCCATTTTCAACGCCGGCGCATCGTTCACGCCGTCGCCGGTCACCGCCACCACCTCCCGCATCTCCTTCAACACCGAGACGATGCGCATTTTATGCCGGGGCGCCATGCGGGCGAAGATCGGGTCCGGTTCGCCCGGAGCCGTCGGGGTGAGGAGGCGGCGGAGTTGCTCATCGCTGAACGTATCCACCTGTGCCCCTTCAATCACCGGCACGAAGCGTCCAGGCTGGGCGACAGGAGACTCCGGCGCCAGGCCGATTTTGCTCGCAATGGCCTGAGCGGTCATCGGATGATCGCCGGTAATCATCACGACGCGAATGCCGGCCTTCCGGCATTTCTGGATGGCATCCGGCACCTCCCGGTGCGGCGGGTCCATCATGGCGACGAGACCGAGGAACGTCAGTCCCTGTTCGAGCTTTTCGGCCTCTAGCTCATCCACCCCGCGTTCCACTTCACGCATGGCCAAGGCCAGCACACGGTACGCCTGCCGGGCGAAGGTTTGACTCTGGGCCAGAATCTTTTTCCGCCCGTCGAGGGTCAGTTCCATGGCAACCGAGGATCCCTGCTGCATCGTGCATCGTGGGAGCACCGATTCCGGCGCGCCTTTGGTGAACGCGAGTAAGCGGCCCTCGCTCCAGTGCAATGTCGTCATCCGCTTGCGATCGGCATCGAAGGGCCATTCACCCATGCGTCGCAGCGGGGGGCGATGAAGCAATCCATGGTCCGCGGCAAATTCCAGGAGCGCGGTTTCCGTCGGATCTCCGGTGGCCTGGCTCCGGCCATCCGGTCGGCGGGTACGTTTGGCGTTATTACAGTGGATCATGGCGTCGAACAGCGGACGCCACCGTTCGGCCTCGGCCGCGCTGATGAGGCGATTTCTCGAAAACAAGCAGCCTTCCCGCGATTCGACAATCTGATCGTCGACATATAGTTTATCGAGGCGCATGCGGTTTTCCGTCAGGGTCCCCGTTTTGTCGGTGCAGATGACGGTGGTGCAGCCGAGTGTTTCGACGGAGGCGAGCTGTTTAATGAGCGCCTTGCGCGCGGCCATGCGTTGGCTGCCCATTGCCAGGGCCAGCGTGACGGTCGGCAGGAGTCCTTCGGGGACGTTGGCGACGATGATGCCGATCCCGAACATGGCGCTGCTCAAGAACCCCAGGCCCATGCTGACCCCGATGGCAAAAAACATCAGACCCATGGCGACGGACAGGCCGGCCACGACGTGCGTCACCTTGACGATTTCCTGCTGGAGCGGGCTGAGACCGGATTGAACCGATGTCGTCAGATGCGCAATCTTCCCGAACTCGGTACTGAGGCCGGTGGCAAAGACCACGGCTTGCCCATGCCCCGAGAGCACGGTGGTTCCCGCAAACGCCAAATTGGCAATGTCGAGCGGGTGACCATCGGTGATCGGTTCAGCCGTCCGCCGTTGCGGTTTCGATTCACCGGTGAGGGACGAGTTATCCACGAGCATGCCGCTGACCTCAGTGAGCCGGGCATCGGCGGGGACCTGCTCGCCTTCTTCCAACACGAGGACGTCACCGGGCGCGAGCTCGCTACGGGCAATCTGTTGCTGTTGCCCGTCGCGAATCACCCAGGCCTTGGCGGGCAACATGCCGCGTAAGGCCTGAACGGCACGCTCGGCGCGATATTCCTGGAAGAACGCGAAGACGGCGTTGATGAGAATGACGCCGAGGATGGCCCATCCCAAGGTGGCCATGCCTTCACCGGCGTGGAGCGCGTCGGCGAGGAACGCGAGGCCTGCGGCCACCCACAAGAGGAGCGCGAGGAAATGCGTGAACTGGCGGGCGAACCGGCCGATGAGCGGCGCGCCGCGTAAGGCCTGCAGGCTGTTCGGTCCGTACTTGAGCGTTCGTCGCCGCACGTCCTCTGCCGAGAGGCCCTGCGGAGACGTGGCAAGCGCACGAAACACCTGGCTTGGCGCCAGGCGGCAGATTTCCAACGCGGTCAGCTCAGGCACGCCACCCTCGCACGATGAGGACCGAGCAGGGCGCGTATTTGAGGAGGGTTTCCGATACGCTTCCCAACTGCAGCCGTTCGGACCCGGTCAGCCCTCGCGAGCCTGCGACGAGCAGGTCGATGGTGAGGGAGGTGGCTTGCCGGAGGAGCGCATCGGTCACATGATCAAACTGCACTTCCGGCGTGACCGCATACCCCTCGGCCAGAAAGCGGGCGCGCAACTTTTCCACCAGCTGCTCGGCGGCCTGACGCTTCGGCGCAGAAATCTGTTCGACCTGGTCGCGCGACAGGTATTTGCTCGCCAGTTCGGTGACGGCGGGCTCGACAATGGAAAGGACTGTGACCCGGGCGGAATCCGGGAGGAACTGTTTGCAGAGAAAGCTGCAGGCGCCCTGGGAGTGTTTCGACGTATCGGCCGCGAAGAGCACGTGGGACAGGCTGGTGAGCGGTCGCTTCACGACCAGCACAGGGCAGGGGGCCAATGCGCTGACTTTGCGCGAGACACTGCCCAAGAGGTAATGCTCCGCATCACTGAGGCCGCGCGAGCCCACGACCAGGAGATCGACCTTTTTCTGCTTGGCCACTTTCGCGATGGTGTCGGCCACGCGGCCGTGGGCGAGCATCGTGTCGATGGTGGTGCGGGGTTTCGTGCTCGCCTGCTTCAACGCGGCTTTGGCCAGGCCTTCAAATCGGCGCAGCACCTGATCGCCGGCTTTCGTCATCGCGGCGATGGCCTGTTTCGAGACGGCGGCCTGTTTGCGGGCCGAGGATTTCAGCGAGGCGCTGTCGACGACATGCAGCAAGGTTACGGTATCCGGCGGCCGTCCGGCGATCGCTCCCAGCATCTGTACACTCCATTCGGCGAATTCCGATCCGTCTACCGCAATCAACATCTTCATTGCTGTCGTTCCTCCATGGCCTGAGTTTCTTTGGAATATAGTCTGCATTGGATATGCCTGGACGCGATCAAGCTCTAGGAAGCCATTCACAGGCTGCCGAACGGTGAGACGCGACGGCCTCGTCTCGCTAATCGTGTTGTGGATCATGGCGCTGCGGCGTTTTGCGGCAGTGCCGGGCGTTCGTTTGGGGTAATTGGCGTCAGTGGACACATGCAGGGTGGGCTGACGGAACGGGCTGGTACGACCGCGCATGCGGTTTCTCTTCAGACGCCGCCGGCTGCACTCAGGCATCACCATTGCGTGGCTATGAGGCGGGAGGTACCGACAACATGGTGCTGACATACCTGATGCGGTTGGTTGGCGGGTGTATGATCATGAGCCTTGCGCTGACGCCGGACGTGAGTGCCAGTGGCTCGACAGTGGTGGCCCATGTGCTTGCCGACGAGGAGGCCGTGGAACTGGAGATTCCGACCGACATCGGTGTGCAGAAAGAACGCCTTCCGCTGTATCACAGCGGGACGGTTCGGTACTTCAGTGCCGGGATCGGGCAAGTCGAGCGTGCTGCGACCTATCCTCCCTTTTCGTTGAAGCTGGTCTTCACGGCCGGTGGAAAGCCGTTCGTCTCGGGAGTGGCCGTGACGCTTCGCCACGCACAGGGCGGAACGGTGTTGACGGTCCCACCGGAGCACAACACCGGCCCCTGGCTGTTTGTCGAC
>DAONAB010000011.1:7323-8382 GCA_035400805.1 Nitrospira sp.
TCACATGGGTCGATGACGAGGAGGAAGCATGGTGACGAAACGCAAGGCCCCGGCGAAACGTGCCTCTGGCGCAGCCCGCAAACTAATGCGGTTCGAAGATCTCACGGTGAAGGACATTGTGAAGCAGCGCGTCCAGTCGGCTCGCCCTGACCTTACCGGCGACAAGGTGGCCTCGTTACTGCTGAAGGCAGGGGGCGCCGTGCCGGTCATCGACAAGTCGAAACAACTGTTGGGCATGGTGAGTGAGCATGATGTCCTGGTGGCCCTCGATGAAGGGCATGCGTGGGGCGCGCGAAAGGCGCGTGATTTGATGAGCGCGAATCCTTATTCGGTGCGGCCTGAGACCAGCCTGCCGACGCTGGTGCATGTGTTGACGGAAAGTGACCTCCTTTCAGTACCGGTGGTGAATGAGAAAAACCGGCTGCTGGGCATGGTCACCCGCCGGGATGTCGTGCGAGCGGCATTGCGCCCTGCCGCGAAACGGCGATCCTGAAGGGGCATCGAGTCCCCTTTTTCGATCGCAAAGGAGCATGTATGCGTCGCATTGATCTGCTGACCAAGGCCTGTGACCCCGCCACGCTGACGGTGGACCAACTCATGCAGGATGCCTTGTTTACCTGCACGGCGCGTACTGACGCGCTCACCATCGGCCGCTTGATGACGAAACAGAATTTCGGTGGATTGCCCGTGATCGGGGAGAACGGCGACCTCGTTGGGCTTGTGACGGAGTATGATCTGTTGCAAGCGATGATCGGGCGGCGGGACTTGCGCAAAGTCCTGGCATCCGAGATCATGACCACCCATCCGTTGACGGCCCGAGAGGACATGGGGCTGGAAGAAGTGGCCAATCTCTTTCAGGATCGTTACGTGACGCGCCTGCCGGTCGTACGAGGAGCGCGGCTGGTTGGTATTATCGCGAGACGTGATCTGCTGCACGGGTACATGAAAGCATCGGAGTATTGGTCCTAGCGTATCCCAAGGCGGGGACAACCGTGGGCGCTCCCCGTTTACCCTTGCCCAGTCGATCCAACAAGCGAGCAGTCACGAGAATGCCGATAT
>DAONAB010000011.1:8482-11501 GCA_035400805.1 Nitrospira sp.
CACGCGCATCAGCATCGGCGTCGTGACGCGCCGGTTGGGTGGTTGCCGCGTGTTCGCGCAACAGATTCTCGAAACTGCCAGGCCTGTCTGTCATGTCGGATTCCGCAGATCGGGGTAGAGCGTGACCAGGTCATCTCCCTGTCTCCAGTCGTACCGCGTGACATCGACGAGATGGCCTTCCTCTTCACGATCGATCCATAACTCCCAGCGGCCGTTCTGATCAGGGTCGTACCAGTAAAAGAGCGGGTGCAATGCGACATCCGGTTCTTGGGATGCAGGATCGTCAAAGGAGATTCCAAGGATATGCCGAGCCGTGCGGTAGTCCACCTGGCCGTTCCCTCGGAGCGAGTAGTCGCGAAATAGCAATCCGACCACGGAATCGAACGTTTGTTCGATGAGGCATTCATCTCCCGGCTCCCTTGGAAGGAGAGGCTCAGCCACAGCGGCCGTTGGCCACATCAGGCAAAGCGTGAATAACGTCGCCAGGCAATAGGTCCATTTCCTGTTCATGGCATCCTCCCTTCGCCCTGTGGATGTGTGCCTCACTCATCTTCGCGCGCCTTCTGTGTCCGGTACCCTGGAGATCTACCTAGTTCGGCCTGTTCACCTCCCTAAGTACGACAAACAGAGGTCTGCTTCGCCAGCGCTGATGCCATTGAGTCGCACGGTGATTCAGGTCAAAGACAAGCTTGATAAGAGTCGTCCAGCGAGTGGGAGGGGTAGGGAATCAGTCAGCGCGAATGAAGAGGCGAGAACACCCGGCCTGCTAGAAACAGGGACGGTCGGAGAATAAGACGATGGGGAATTGCTTGTGCGAGACATGGAGAATCACGCCACCAAACAATCGCGACAGGAATGCCAGGTCTTGTCCTGCTTGCAGGGCGACGGCAGCCCGCACGGTTGCGGCCCAGGCTTGCTGTTGGTCGTTCGTCATCAAGGTCGTCTTGTTGAGATGCAGGAGGCGTCCCTGATGCCAGGCCTCGATCGAGCCCTGCCTACCGTCGTTGCGTGGGAGGCTGTCGGTTTCCAATGCCAGACGACCGGTTTGAAGGGCGGTCACGACCTCGTCGCGCAGGGCTGCACAATCGATCCGGACGGCACGGATCTGGTGCGATGAGTAGAACCCCGCTTCATCAGCCACATAGTGGCGAAAGTCACGTAAGTCGGACAGCGCAACGGTGTGAAGATTCAGTGCGCGACAGATCGCCGGTGGACACCAGACGAGCAAGAGTGTCACGGCCAAGACCGCCAACCCGGCCAGCATGAACATCGTCTTGTGGTGACGGTCCACGTTGATCTCCCGAGAGCGACATCGGCAAGCAACAGGTTTTCAAGACTCAGTTACACCACCACTTCGTTCACCAGCGTTCATCCCTCTAGGCCTCGTTCTCACCAGGGTTCCCACCTGAGCGGGTTGCATCCGATTGCCGGGATGTTGACCCGGAGATCCCGTGATCATTTCCGCCGATGGCGTGGCGATGGACAGGCTTTCGGCCGTTGAAGGTCCGCCGGAATTTGGGTGGCCTCATCGAGACAGGCCTGCTCCAGCTGCGCTTGGACCAACCCCAACGCGCCGCTGAGGTTCGCCCCGCGGAAGTTGGCCTGCTGAAGGTCGGCGTTATTGAGTTGAGTCCCGGTCAGATCCGCAGCGCTCAAGTTGGTGCCCCGCAGATTCGCTTCCTGCAGATTGGTTTGGACCAGGATCGCATGGCTCAAGTCGGCCTCACTCAAGTCGGCCGAGACGAGATTCGCCAGTTCAAGATTCGCTTCGGTGAGTCGGGCCTGGTGCAAATGAGCGTTCGGTGCATAGATCTCGGTGAGATCTGCTTTCTGTAGATCGGTGTGCGACAGATGCGCGTCGATGAGAACAGCATGATGCAACCGCGCGCCATGCAGATTCGCGGCGGTCAAGTTGGCCTTGTAGAGGACCGTCATGATCATGGTCGCGGAATCCAGCCGGGCCTTGGCCAGATTGGCTCCCTCCAGGTTCGCCTGTTCGAGGTTGACTCGCTGCAGGTTGGCGCCGGTCAAGCGCGCGTATCGAAAATCTGCGCCTCTCAGACTGGCCTCGTGAAGATCCGCGTGAGCCAGCGAGGCGTCATCCAGATAGGCACTTTCCAAATCGGCTTCGACCAGAGACGCACCGTCGAGTGTGGCGCTGTCCAGGAGCGCGCCCTGGAGATTGGCCCGGCGCAAATTGGCCTGCCGGAGATTGGTGCGGCGCAGGTCGGTTCCGGCCAGGTCGGTATCGGTCAACGTGGCCTTCGACAGGTTTGCGCCATAGAAATACCCGTCGAGCAGGCTGGCTCCGCTCAGGTCCGCGAGTTGTAAATCGGCGTCCTCAAAATGAGCCCGTTCCAAGAGTGCGTCACGGAGCAGGGCGCCCTGGAGGTTGGCTCCGTAAAAAGCCGCCTCGTCTGCGGACACGCGATTGAGCCGCGCCTTGACCACCAGGGCTTTGCGCAGGTCGGCCCCTTCAAGATTGGCATCGTCGAGAATGGCTTGAGACAGATCTGCGCCTTTGAGGTGCGCTTGCACCAGATTGGCGCTTCGCAGATTCGTCCCCTTCAGGAGCGCCCCTTCAAGGTTGCCCCGTTCGAGAGTCGCCCCCGTCAGCCGCAGCTGCCGCAGGTCCGTGCGACAGAGATTCGCCCGTCGGCCGTCGGCGGCTTCCCGGTCCTCCAGCCAACGGGCATGGGCCAGCAGTACCTTGTCCACGACTTTTGACGCGGGGCGTGTGCGTTGGTACTGGCTCTCGCAGGCGGCGGTCGAGGAGGATGTGGGTGCCGATTTCGTCGCGGCATGGGTACCCGCTGGAATGGAAAGCAGCACGGTGATCATCCACCCGGCAACAATCGTGGCGGACAAGGGATGCTGATTCATCAAGGGGCCTCCTTCAACCTATCTGTATAGTGGTGGTCAGTGCTATAAGGCTTACGAGATTGGTTCATGTGGGTCGATCGACTGGTCTGGCCGTTTCCAGCTCGGCTGTCCTGATCCGGACGCCATACACCGCGTC